>NZ_LGCW01000288.1:0-72610 GCF_001279365.1 Streptomyces sp. NRRL F-5755
GGCCCCGCCCCCGCCCCCGCATGCGCCCCACGCCGCCCCTTCCCGGCCGGAACTGTCACCACCGCCGCCGCCAGCCCCAG
Organism: Streptomyces sp. NRRL F-5755; assembly: GCF_001279365.1. NCBI lineage: Bacteria > Bacillati > Actinomycetota > Actinomycetes > Kitasatosporales > Streptomycetaceae > Streptomyces > Streptomyces sp. NRRL F-5755. The sequence goes on from NZ_LGCW01000288.1 coordinate 81, forward strand.
CAGGGCCAGCCCCTGAGCAGCGGCGCTGAACGGGCCTTCGCCGTCGGCGGGGGACTCGCCCGCGTCGAGGGCCGCCGTGATCCCGGCCCCCAGCATGGCCAGCAGAGCCAGCGGTACGAGCAGCCCGTGGCGGAACCGGGCCAGCAGGGCCAGCAGCGGCACGATCACCGCGTACGGGCCGGCGGCGAGAGCCACGACCGCGGTGAGGGCGACGACTCCCAGCACCCAGGACGGCGCGGGCGGCGCCTGCGGCTCCGGTGGGGTGCGCCGTGTCCGGCGTACCAGGGCGGAGCCGATGAGCAGCGCGATGCCGAGCGCGCCGCCGAACAGCCCCAGGTCGTACGTGGTGGACGGCGCGTACGTCAGCCGCACCATGCCGCTCTCGCCCGCCGGGATCAGGAACCCCTGCTGCCATCCGTCGAGGCGCACGGGCGACAGTTCGCGCCCGTTGAGCGTCGCGCGCCACCCCGCGTTGGCGTTCTCGTACGTCTGGAGGTAGGCGGCCCCGCCCGCGCCCACCTGGACCGTGCGGCGGTCGCCCGCCCAGTCCCGCGCGGTGACGCTCCGCCGCTCGGTGGCGGGCGCGGGGGCGCTGCCCCGGCTGAGGGTGACGTCCGTCAGCGCCAGCGGTCCCTGGTCGCCGGCTTCCACCCGGTGCTGTCCGGACGGCAGGTCCAGCCGCCCGTCGCGCGCCTCGCCCGCGCACAGTTCGACCTTGACCGGTCGGCGTTCGATCAGATCGCGTACGGAACCGGACGCCTTGGTGGCATGCAGTGTGCCGTCCACGGCGAGCGACGGCCCCTGGCCGCAGGCGAGCGAGAACCGGTCGCCCGCGGAAGGCGGCGGCGACCGCAGGTCGTCCAGGGCGGGGACATAGACCTCGCTCAGGCCGACGGGCAGTTGCAGGGCCTCGCCCACCACCGGGTTGTGGACGGTGAGGTCCTTGACCTTGCTGATGGTGATGTCGAGGCGGTCGGTGGTGATGGGGTCGAAGCGGGCCCAGCCGTTCTCGTCCACCCCGGTGGTCGCCGCGCCGTCGGGCGAGTTGATGAGGACCTCTTCGGGGCGCGTGGACACGCCGCCCGCCGCGGCCAGCACGATCCGGTCGATGCTGCGCTTGCCGGACCAGCGCAGGTGCAGTGTCGCTTTGTCGCCCGCGATCCATGCGGTGGTCAGGTCGCCGTCGACCAGGTTGCGGGGGCTGAGCTGAGGCCCGGAGCCGAAGGCGGTGGAGTCGGCGGTCGCCGTGATCCGGTTCTTCTTCCCGGGCGCCACCCGGTCCAGCAACTGGTCGAGTTCGGATCCCGGTACGGCCACCGCCCGGCCGGAGACCTGGTACGACCCGCCCGTACCGGTACGGAACTGCCGGTGCAGCCCCACCTCGGCGGAGACCGGCGACAGGCCGCCGGGGTCGCTGCCGCGATGCAGCGAGTACGTAGCGGCCGGGGACGTCGACTTCTCGGCGTCCGCCGGGAGTTGCAGCAGCCGGGTGACCTGCACGCCCGGGATGGACACCTCGGAGAAGCCCGCGCCGGACAGCCCGGCGCGCGGCGTCTGCGACGCGGTGATGGTGATCTTCAGCCACTTCGCGGTGCCGGCCGGTGCCCAGATCCGCTGCTTCTGGCCGTTGGTCAGCAGCGGGGTGGCCACACTGCCCCGGTCGGTCTGGACGAGTACGGAGGTCGGCGCCGCGCGCATTCCGTCGCCGGGCAGCGGCGTCAGCGAGATGGTGGACGGTATGTACGTGGGCCGGGTGAAGCCGATGCGCAGCCACTGGCCCACCGGATCGCCCGCGCTGCCCTCCGCCCAGCCCGTCTTCGGATCGCCGTCGAAGGCGTGCGCCGGGTCGTACTGCGGCAGGTGGAAGAGCCAGTTGCCGCTGCTGGACGCGGTGACGGAGGCGGCGCCGCGCAGCACCCCGGTGGTCTGGTGCGCGATGCCCTCGGTCGGCAGGATCTGCCGGGGCGCGCGCCCGGGATCTTGCAGGCTGTCCGGGTGATTTCGCTCGCCGGGCGTGTACGTGTAGGACGTGTTGGAGTTGACCAGCCCGAACCGGGTGTCGGCACGGCGCAGCCCGTCGCCGGTCAGCTGGAGCGGCGGGGTGCCGACGCCCGGGTGGTTGTCGCCGGTCAGCACGGCCGGGCGGTGCCGCAGCGCGGGGTCGGCGGACAGCGGGAGCAGCGCCTCCGGCCCCCCGCTGACCTGCGCCGTGTCGGCGACCGGCAGGGCGGTGACCGGGCCGGGCCGCGGGGTGTCCACCGGTTCGTAGATCTCCACGGCGCGCTGGCGCGGGTAGAGGCCCTGGATCTGCACCGGCGTCCCGGGGGCGATCTTCCCGTCGGTGGTCAGCGGCCCGAAGGCGGCCACCTTCCGGTATCCGGACGCCTCCAGGGTGCGTTTGACGGTCTGCGTCGGCACGTACCCGATCTGGTCGGGGTCGAGATCGTTGCGTACGACCACGTCGTGCAGCCCCGCCCGGCCCAGGAAGTCGCGCAGCCCCGGCACCTGCGAGCCGGACATCAGGGCCTGCTCTACGGCGTCCAGCGCGCGCCGCACGCCCGGCGTGCCGAACGGCACGAAGTCCCGCTGCGCCCAGCGGGATTCCGCCAGCACGTCCAGGGGGTGGTCGATGGGGGAGCCCCACGTGTAGATGCCGTGCGCGGTGGCGGGGACGATGAGGGCGCGGTTGTCGGGGGTGTTCGCCTTGAGCCAGTCGGCGGTGCGCTCCCAGGCGGACGGCAGCTTCTTGAAGGCGCCCGGCTGGAGGACGGTGCCGTTGAGGTACGGGAGGGCGAGGGCAGGGAGCGTCAGCAACGCGACCAGTAGGGGCACGTATTGCCGCCCCGGTACGCGCCGGGTGCCGCGCCGTTCGGCGGCCACGCCGAGGATGTGGGCGAGGCCGAAGGCGAGTGCCAGGGCCAGGCCGGGCTGGAACTTGTAGATGTTGCGGAACGGCCGCAGCCAGCCGTCCAGCCAGTCCTGCCACAGCCCGTGGAACGGGCCGCCCAGCGAACCGGCGTACCCGGTCAGGCAGATACCGGCCACGACCAGCACGGTCAGCAGCAGCCAGCGCCGCTCCGGCACGTCCCGGCGGGCCAGCCCGGCCAGGCCCAGCGCTGCGGCCAGTGCCGTCCCGAGGACCGCGCCGGCCCCGGCCACCAGGGTCCAGCCGGCGGGCAGCCACGGTTCGCCGAAGTTCAGGTAGCCGACCCAGTTGCCGGCGCCGCGCAGCAGCTCGGTCGCCGACATGGTGCCGGTGGTGGTGGTCGCCTGCTCGATGTACGGCATGAAGTTCTCGCCGTACACCCCGAGCAGCAGCAGCGGCACCGCCCACCACGCGGTCGCCAGGACGACGCCGGGAATCCACCACACCAGCAGTGATCTGCGCCGGGGCCCGGTGCGCGAGAGCACGTACAGCAGGACGGGCAGCAGCGAGGCCAGTGTCGAGGCCGCGTTGACGCCGCCCATGAACGGGATGAGCAGCGCGGAGCGGGTGGCGGCCAGGCGGGCCGGGGCGCGGTGGTCGGTGAGCGGCAGCAGGACCCACGGCAGCAGCGCGCCGGGCAGGGCCGCGGCGGACGTGGAGCCGATGAGCATGGTGAAGACCGGCCACAGCGCGTACGCGGCGGCGGCGAGCAGCCGGGTCGGCGGGGAGCCGACGCGCAGCCGCTCGGCCAGCCGCAGCGCACCCCAGAAGGCGGTGGTGACGATCAGCGACATCCACAGCCGCTCGGCGATCCACACCGGCAGGTGCACCAGATCGGCGAGGGCGTAGTACGGGAGGGACGGGAAGGCGTAGCCGACGTACTGGTCCGTGATGCCGCCGAAGCCCGCCCGGTCGTGCCACAGCTGTCCCAGATCGCTCAGGAACTTCCAGGGGTCGGTGGTCACGCCCAGCTTGGTCTCGAAGGTCATCTTCCCGGAGGACGGCACCAGGAAGAGCACGAAGGCCAGGGCCCAGAACGCCAGCAGCCAGCGCCGGGACCGGGGCGGTCCGGGCGGCGGCGCGCCCGGCGCGGTCGCCGGGGTGCCCCCGGCGTCCGGCGAACCCGGTGAGCTGGACACGAGCGTCTGGGTCATGGCAACCGCCGCAGGATGAGAAGGAGGTTCCAGGTGGCCACTTCCCGGACGACCGGCAGGCGCGGGATCGTTTCGGCGAGGAACGGCGCGTACCGGGAGCGGGCCGTCACGATCCGTACGTCGTCGCGGGAGCGGATGTGCCGAAGGGTCGGGCCGACGTGCAGGGCGAAGAGGTTCTCGCCCAGGGTGTGCTTGGCGGTCCGGCCGGTGCGCCACCGGTAGAGCGTGCGGGCCCGCCCGGCGCCCAGGTAATGCCAGGGAGCCGTCTCGTGTCCACCCCACGGGGAGAGCCAGTTGGTGAACGAGAGGTAGATCAGGCCACCGGGTCTGGTGACCCGCACCAGTTCGCTCAGGAAGGTGCGCGGGTCCGCCACGTGCTCCAGGACGTTGGACGAGAAGCACACGTCGACGGTGCCGTCGGCCAGCGGGAGGAGGTAGCCGTCGGCGAGCACCGCGCCCGGCGGGGTGCGCCCGCGGGCGGTCAGCTCGCGCCGGTCGGGCTCGAAGAGGTAGCACTGCGCGCCGCGGCGCCGGAACTCCTCGGTGAAGTGCCCGCTGCCGCCGCCGATGTCCGCGACGACGCGGCCCTTCAGCGGCTCGTACTGTTCGATCTGGTCGGCGGCGTCCTGCGCGAGCAGGCCGTAACAGCGCTCGGGGTCGTGCTGTTCGCGCAGGAAGGCGCGGAAAAGGGTGAGTGATCTGCGCAGGGAGGGGTCCCGCACCTCAGCATCACCGCCCGGCGGGGAGGTCGAGGTGGGCCCGGTCGTACGACTCGGCCGCCACCGCGCGAAAGCTGCGCACCGTGGCGCTCCACCGGAACCGGGCGGCCCGGCGCGCGGCGGCGGCGCCCAGGGCGTGCCGGCGCGCGCCGCTGAGCGCCAGCGTGCACCAGTGCGCGGCGAAGGAACTCTCACCGCGGGCCAGCAGCCCGGTCGTGCCGTCGTCCACCGAGTCGCGCAGGCCGGGGATGTCGAAGCCGACCGTCGGGGTGTGCCGGGCGGCGGCCTCCATGACCACCAGGCCCCAGCCCTCGACCAGTGACGGGTGCAGCAACAGCCAGGCACGGCACAGCAGTTCGTGCTTGTCCTGCTCGCTGATCCGGCCGGTGAAGTGCACGTCGGGCCCGGCCATGGCCGCCAGCCGGGTGCGCTCCGGACCGTCCCCGACGATCACCAGCCGGCCGCCGGTGACCGGCCGCACCCGCTCCCACAAGCGCAGCAGCAGATCGACGCGCTTGTACTCGACCAGTCGCCCCATGGCCAGGAACAGCGGCTCGGGCGACTCCGGGAGCAGCGGCCCCGGCTCGGCCACGCCGTTGTGCACCAGCCGGATGCGGTCCCGCGCGACGCCGAGCCCGCGCAGCGCGGCGGCGGTCGAGCCGGACACCGCGACCATGAGGTTGCCGCGGTGGGCGCCGGCCAGCGCCCAGTGCTCCAGGCGGCGGCCGAGCCGGGCGGCGGGCGCCGGGTAGCGCAGGCCCCACAGGTCCGTGTGGACGTGGTTGACCAGGCACAGCGTCGGGCCGCGGTGCCAGAGGGGGGCCAGGTACGGCATGCCGTTGCAGACCTCGACCAGCAGGTCGCAGGGGCCGACGCGGCGGGCGAGCCGGCGGCGGACGCGCAGGTAGTGCCCGGCGTCGCCGCCTGCCGAGACCACGCGGTAGCCGTGCTCGGCCGCCGGGCCGCCGCACAGCAGGGTGACCTCGTGGCCGTGCGCGGTCAGGCCCTCGGCGATGCGGTCCACGAGCAGTTCCGAGCCGCCGGCGGCGGGGTTGCCGAGATCGCGGCGGGCGAGGAAGACGATGCGGTGGGGGAGCGCGGGGGTGTGGTGTGCGGACCGGACGGATGGTGCCTCGGCAGCGGGGGATGCCGGTGGTGCGGACGGTGCGGGACGTGCTGGTGCGGGTGGTGCGGGACGTGCGAGCGGTGCGGCGGACGAGGACGGTCGTACGTGCTGGGGCATGTGCGCTCCAACTCGTCTCAGGGTGCGGTACCAGTGGTGTGGGGGGACGTACTGCGTACTGAGCCGTGCGGGCCTGCCGGCCGGGGAACAGCGTCGTGTCGTGGGGCCTTCGGTGGGTGAGCTGGATAGTTTTCGCCGCCCTGTTCGATGCGGCTACTCACCGGGATGACAATTTCCGCGCCTCTTTGACCTGACGCCTCATCACTTCGCGCAGGATCAGCTGAACCGCCGCCTCCCCCGCACCACCAGCACCACACCGAAGAGCGTCAATCCGCCGCCCGCCACCGCCGCCACGACCGGCGCCGTCTCGCCGACGCGCTCCAGCTTGGTGCTGTCCGCGTCCGCCAGCGCCACCTGCCTGCGCTGCGTCGCCGGGGTGAACTCCAGGCCGTCGCCGCGCAGCAGGGTCACCGCGTCGGTCTGCGCGCCGGGGGCCCGCAGGGTCTTGTGCGGGGAGATGGACGCGTTGATGATCCGGCCGGTACGCCGGTCGACGACCAGCTCGATACGTCGGTTCGCGTACCACTCCTCGGCCTGGACCTGGCCCTGCGCCGGCCGCCCCACCAGCCGCCCCGGCACCTGCCGGCTGCCCGTCCTGGTCGGCTCGACGGTCCCGGTGAAGCGATAGCCCTCGTACCCCCGCACCCGCTGGGTGCCCGCGAAGCGGAGCGGGACCGCGGCGCCCAGCGTGTTGTCCCACCAGCGGTAGGTCCGGCGCTGCACGTCGAAGGGGAACTTCAGGTACGCCTCCCCCTCGAAGCGGGTCGGCGCCTCCTGGCAGCAGTGCACCGGGGCGTTGGTGCGCCGGTCGGTCACCCAGCGCTCCACCGTCCACTGGAACGCCTTGCGCGGGTCCCGCAGCTCCAGCGTCACCGGCGTGTCCACGGTCGTGGACACGTCCCACACGGCCCGCCCGCTGCGCTCGCTCTCCGCCACGTCGCCCAGCACATGCCGGGTGATGGTGATCTTCTGCTTGTTCCTGGTGCGCAGGGACTCGGTGTCGAAGTAGCTGCCGGTACCGGTGAAGACGGTGGTCACATCGACGTCCACCGGGGTGCGCTGGGCGCGCGGCGCCACGTACCAGGCGAGCATCGGCGCGAGCACCAGCAGGAAGACGCCGAGTCCCAGCAGGACCAGGGAAAAGGGCGAGGCGGTCTTACGCATACGAGCACTCCTGAGGGCGGCGGGGGCAGTGCGCGTGCGGCGTGGCGGTGGTCCGGGTGAACGGGCGGGAACCGTAGGCGACTGCTTGACATGCCGTCAATGCCCCCACACACTCGGCAGGCACCGCGGCCGTCCGCGGACCGGGCCGGACCGGTGCGCCGCGCCACCCTCGACGTACCCGCCACGAAGGGGCCCGCCGCGCCATGCACAGACTGCTCGCCGCCGTACTGACCTCGCTGGCCGCCGCCGCCCTCGCCGTGGGCGCCGCCCTCGGCATCGTCGCCGCCCTCGACGCCACGCCGGAGCAGCCGAACGTGCCCCTGGTGACCTTCGGCCGGACGCCGTAGAGGAGGGCGCAGGCGTGGTGGAGACCGTCCGCTCGGCGTGGCGCGACGTACCCCCGGCGCAGGTACGGGAGTTCGCCGCCCGCGCCCTCGACGAGGTCCCGGATCTTGCCCAGCGCATCCTGGCCGAGATCCGCCGCGAATACCCGCAGCTGCCGCTCGCCCTGGACGAGTACGGCGAGCCGCGGGCCCTGACCGGAATCCGGCAGTCCCTGGAGTACTTCGTCCAGCACATGTCCGCCGGCCTGGACCTGCCGCACGTCCACCCGCGGATCTTCCAGGAGTTCGGCCGCGGCGCGGGCATCCAGGGGCGCAGCCTGGACGCCCTCCAGGCGATCTACCGGCTGGGCGTACGGCTGGCCTGGCGGCGCCTGGCCGAGATCGGCCAGCAGGTGGCGATCCCGGCCCCCGCCATGTACGAACTGGCCGAATCCGGCTTCGAGTACCTGGACGGGCTGGTGGCCGAATCCGTACGCGGCTTCGCCGAGGCGGCGGCCCGCCAGGCGGGCGAGCGGCTGCGGCACCAACGGCGCCTCATGGAGCAGCTGTTCACCGCCGGAGCCCGCGCGCACACGGCGCCCGCACTCACCGACCGCGCCGCCCGCATCGGCTGGTCGCTGCCCGGACAGGTCGCGGTTGCCGTACTGCTGCGCCCGGCCCGCGAGTCCGTCGCCCCCGCCGTCGGTACGGACGTCCTGCTGGACATGGAGTGCGAGCGGCCCCGCATGGTCGTACCGGAACCGGACGCCGCCGGGCGCCGGGAACTGCTCCAGCGCGCTACGGCCGGCTGGTCGGGCGCGCTCGGCCCGGCCGTACCCCTGGCCGACGCGGCCAAGTCCCTGCGCTGGGCGAGCGCCGCCGTCGACCTGATGGAACGCGGCCTGCTGCCCGCCGGACAGCTGCTGCACTGCACCGAACACACCGAGGCGCTGGTACTGCTGCCGCCGGAAGAACTGATCGAGGACCTGACCAGGCGGCGACTGAAACCCCTCGCGCACTGCGGCCCGACTCACGGCCGCCGCCTGGCCGAAACCTTGCTCGCCTGGCTGGAGACGCGCGGGGGCGCGCCTGAGGTGGCGGCCCGGCTTGGTGTCCACCCGCAGACCGTGCGCTACCGGCTGCGCCAGATTCGGGAGCTGTGGGGCGACGAGGTGGATGATCCGGACCGCCGCTTCGAATTGGAACTGGTTCTGCGGGCGCGGCGGTTGCGTGGGGAGCTCAGTGTGCCGGGGCGGCCTTCTTGCCCTCGATGAACACCTCGTAGCCGTCGAGCAGCCGGGCCATACCGAACTCGAACATCGCGTCGAGCCGCAGCGTCCCCGCGTCGTCCATGTCGTTGATCCCCTCGTACATGGGGAACGATCCGGACCTGAGGATCCGCTCGTACTCCGGCCCCAGCGACTCCATCCACTGCTCCGCGTCCATGCCGGTCCGCTGCTCGGCCTCCAGGTCCTCCTCCAGGGCGACCGCCGTGCCGCGTACGTGGTTGATCAGCGTCAGAGCCAGCCGCAGCTTGGTCAGCGGGTCGAACCGCGTCACCGTGGCCATGGTCCACTCGATGACGACCATCGCGTGCGGCATCGGCTGCGGGCGGGTGAGCGACAGGTACTGGGCCACCCAGGGATGCCGCTGGTACAGCTTCCACTGGAGCCGGGCCCCGGCCTCCATCCGCGCGCGCCAGTGCCGGGGCGCCGGGTCGGGCAGTTCGATCTCCGCGAAGGTGGCGTCCGCCATCAGCATGACCAGCTCTTCCTTGTTCGCCACATGGCGGTAGAGCGCCATCGAGGACACGCCGAACTCGGCGGCGATACGGCGCATCGACAGCGCGCGCAGCCCCTCGGCGTCGGCGATCCGGATGCCGGCCCGGATGATGCGGGCGCGGTTCAGGCCGGGGGTCTGCGGGGAGGGCCGGCCAGGAGCGGCCGGGGCGAGCCGAGGGCTGTCGCCGGGGCCGCCGACGGCCCGTGTCCGGGGCGCGGGCGCGTCGTCCGCGCGCACTCCGGTTGCGGCCACCACCGTCCCCACGCCCGGCACGGCCCGTACCAGCCCCTCCTGTCGCAGCGTCGTCAGCACCTTGGTCGCGGTCGCCATCGCCACGCCCCACTCCCGGGTGATCTGCCGCGTCGAGGGCACACGGTCGCCCTCGGCCAGCTCCCCGCGCTCGATGCGCCGCCGGATCTCCGCGACGATCCGACGGTACGGGGGCGGGGGCGAAGACGGGTTCCGACGGTCCACGGCGGCATCCTCCGTACTAGTGCACCAGGGGTCTGTGTGGGTAACAGTACTGCCCTGACGCGGAGGTGTACCGCCCAAGTGCACTAGTGTGATGCATTTCTACTGTCCAACTGCGCCAAGGGGTTTGCGGTGTAAGCGTGCACTGCCTACCTTCCCTGGCATGGCGTTTACTCCGTACACACCACCGTCCCGCGCCGGGCGGCGCGAGTGGACCGCGCTCGTGGTGCTCCTGCTGCCCTGCCTGCTCGTCTCGATGGACGTCTCGGTGCTCTACTTCGCCGTGCCGTTCCTCTCCGCCGAACTCGCGCCCACCGGCGTGGAGCAGCTGTGGATCCTCGATGTCTACAGCTTCGTGCTCGCCGGACTCCTGATCACCATGGGCGCGCTCGGCGACCGCGTAGGCCGCCGCAAGCTGCTGCTCTCCGGTGCCGTCCTCTTCGCCATCGCCTCGGTCCTGGCCGCGTACGCGCAGAGCGCCGGCATGCTCATCGCCGCCCGCGCGGTGCTCGGCATCGGCGGCGCCACCCTCATGCCGTCCACCCTCGCCCTGGTCCGCAACCTCTTCCACGACGCCAAGCAGCGCGGCCGGGCCATCGCGATCTGGTCCGGCGCCATGATGGGCGGCATCGCGGTCGGGCCGGTGCTCGGCGGCCTGCTGCTGGAGCACTTCTGGTGGGGATCGGTGTTCCTGATCAACACCCCGGCAATGGTGCTGCTGCTCGTGGCCGGACCGCTGCTCCTGCCGGAGTTCAAGAACCCGGCGGCGGGCCGCTTCGACCTGGCGGGCGCGCTGCTCTCGCTGGCCGCGATGCTGCCGATCGTCTACGGCGTCAAGGAGCTGGCCCGGAACGGGTTCTCGGCACTGCCCGTGGTGGCCCTGGCGGCCGGGCTGGTGGCCGCCGCCGCTTTCGTGTACCGGCAGCGCACCGCCCGGCACCCCATGCTGGACCTGGAACTCTTCCGGCACCGCGGCTATTCGGTCTCCGTCCTGATGAATCTGCTGGCGATGTTCGCGCTGGTGGGCAGCGCGGTCTTCGTCACCCAGTACCTCCAGACCGTACGGGGCGCGAGCCCGCTGGAAGCGGCGCTGTGGAACATGGTGCCGACCATCGCGGTGGGCGGCATGGCCCCGGCCGCCGCCGCACTCGCGCAGCGCATGGACCGGGCGTTCGTCATCGCCGGCGGGTTCCTGGCCGCCGCCGGGGGATTCTTGTGGGTGTCCTGGACGGAGGTGGACACGCCCCTGTGGACCGTACTGCTGGGGGCCAGCATCTACGGGGCGGGCATGGTGATGGTGATGTCGCTCGGCACCGAACTGGCCCTGGGCGTCGCACCGCCGCAGCGCGCGGGCTCGGCCTCCGCCCTCCTGGAATCCGGCTCGGAACTGGGCGGCGCGCTGGGGCTGGCGCTGCTGGGCACTCTCGGCAACACCGTCTACCGGGGCGAAATCGACGGAGCCGTGCCGGGCGGACTGCCCGCGGGCGCGGCGGACACCGTACGGGAAACCTTGGCCGGAGCGGCGGCAGTCGCGGGGGAACTGCCGGGCCGGGCAGGGGAGATGCTGCTGTCGGCGGCCCGCACGGCGTTCCTCCACGGGCTGCACGCGGTGCTGGTCGGCGCGGCGTGCGTGATGGTGCTGGGGGCGCTGCTGGCGGTGGCGCTGCTCAAGGGCGTACGGATACAGACGGCGACGGGGGAGCGCGAAACGGGGCAGAGCTGCACGGAGACCCCGGACGCTCCGGCCGTGTCGAACGCTCCGGTTGCGTCGGACGCTCCGGCCGCCCCGGTCACCCGAAGCTGACCCGCTGCCACCAGAAGTCCAGCAGTCGCCGGTCGCCGGATATCCCGATACCGGGGTGGTCGGCGGGCAGTCTTCGGTAGACGACCAGCAGCAGGTCGGTCAGCGGGCCGCGCAGTGTCACGGCCGACTCTTCCCGCGGTGCGTGGCGCCAGGCGACCGCCTCGCCGGTCAGATCGACCAGCCAGTCGGCGGTCGTCTCCGGCGCCACGCCGGTGGCTTGGAAGCGCAACGTCCGGCCCGGACCCAGGAGTTCGCGCATCTCCGGGCGGCGAGCGAACACCTCCGGCTGCGAACCCAGCTCCAGCCACTCGGTGAAGCAGTCGGCGGCGACCCGCTCATCGAGGGTGAACTCCGCGCCGGCGGCCAGGAACGCGTCGGCGCGGTGGATCACCGTCTCGTTGGCCATCCGGCGGGCGTAGAAGGCGGCGGCCGGGGCCAGCCGGGGGAGCGGGACCCACGCCTCCGCGCCGGGCCCGGCGGCCCGCAGCGTCTCCGCCAGCAGGGCGGCGCCCTCGCCCAGCCAGCCGTCGAGCAGTGCCGGGTCCTCGTCCGCATACGGCGACAGGTCGCGGAAGCGGGCGTCGGGCGGGGGCTCGGCCGCGCCCGTGCGCACCACCTCCTCGGCCCAGCGGTGGGCACCGCCCAGATGCCGCAGCAGCTGGCCGAGATTCCAGCCGGGGCAGGAGGGCACCGGCGTTCTGAGGTGGTGCGCCTTCTTGACGAGAGAGCGCAACAGCTCGGTCTGCGCCACGATTTCGGTGCAGTGGCGGTCGTACGTCGAGGCGTTCATGCCGCCACGGTAGGTCCCGCCACTGACAACCGGCCCCCGGTCAGCTGAAGTCCAGGCCCCCGGTCCGGGTCCGCTTCAGCTCGAAGAACTTGTCGTAACCGGCGAGCAGACGGGCGCCGTCGAAGATCCGCGCCGCCTCCTCGCCGCGCGGGATCGCCGTCAGCACCGGACCGAAGAAGGCGACGCCGTCGATGTGGATGGTGGGCGTGCCGACATCCTCGCCGACCGGGTCCATGCCCTCGTGGTGGCTCTTGCGCAGCGCGTCGTCGTACTCCGTGCTGTCCGCGGCACCGGCCAGGTCCTCGGGCAGCCCGGCCTCGGCGAGCGCCTCCTTGATGACGGCCTCGTAATCGTCGCGGCCGTCGTTGTGCAGGCGCGTGCCGAGCGCGGTGTAAAGGTCCCGCAGTACGGGCTCGCCGTGCGCCTGGGCGGCGGCGATGCAGACCCGAACCGGGCCCCAGCCCTTGGCCAGCAGCTCCTTGTACTGCTCGGGCAGGTCCTCGCGGCCCTCGTTGAGGACGGACAGGCTCATCACGCGGAAGCGCAGGTCCAGGTCGCGGTGGCGCTCCACCTCCAGGATCCAGCGGGAGGTGATCCAGGCGAACGGGCAAAGGGGGTCGAAGTAGAAGTCGACCGTGTGACGGGTGGTTTCCGGGGAAGTCGCATTCTGGACAGTCATGACGCCACGATAGTTCGATCCGGAACTTTTGACCGGGCGGAATCCGCCACGCCGCGGCCGTCGGGCCGAAACCAACCGGTGGAACCCTCCGGTCCGCGTCCACCGGGCTCGGTCCGCCGGTTCGCGTCCCTCGGGCGCCGCCCTGAGCGCCGGTCCTACTCCGGCGTGATGCCCAGCATCCGCTGGAGCAGTTCCTTGAGCAGCGCGCGCTCCGCGACGGACAGCTCGCCGAGCGGCTCGCGCGCGAAGTCCAGAGAGTCGCGCAGCTGTTGGGCCGTCGCCCGGCCCGCTTCGGTGGGGGCGGCCAGCTTGACCCGGCGGTCGGCCGGGTCCGGGCGGCGCTCGACCAGGCCCCGGGATTCCAGGCGGTCCACGATGCCGGTCACGTTCGACGGCTCGCACTTCAGGCTCGCCGCTATCCGTCGCATCGGCATCGGCTCATGGGCGAGCAGGCGCAGGACCCGTGCCTGGGCGCCGGTGAGGCTGTGCTCGGCCGCCGCGTGCTCGTACTCCTCGTAGTAGCGGGCCACGACGGTGCCGATCAGCTCGACGACCTCGACGGTCAAAGGGTCTGCGCGGGGGGTCATGGCACCAGGATACCGAATTGCTTGACAACCTGAAATATTTAGGAGCATGGTTGTTTCAGGACCTGAAGCATTTTAGGAGGAGCAGCCCATGTCCGCACTGCCCACGTCCGGCCGCGAATGGCACCTGGTCGCCCGCCCGCACGGCTGGCCGAAGCCGGAGGACTTCGCGCTGCGCGAGGCCGCGGTCACCGAGCCCGGCGAGGGACAGCTCCTCGTCCGCAACCTGTACTTCTCCGTCGACCCGTACATGCGCGGCCGCATGAACGACGTGAAGTCCTACACCCCGCCCTTCCAGCTCGACCAGCCGATGGAGGGCGGCGCGGTCGGCGAGGTCATCGCGTCGAACGCCGAGGGCTTCGCGGTCGGCGACCACGTCCTGCACTTCAAGGGCTGGCGCGAGTACGCCGTCGTGGACGCCAAGAAGACCGCCAAGGTCGACGGCTCACTGGCCCCCCTCTCCGCCTACCTGGGCGTGCTCGGCATGCCGGGCCTGACGGCCTACGCGGGCCTGCTGGAGGTCGCCTCCTTCAAGGAGGGCGACACCGTCTTCGTGTCCGGCGCGGCCGGCGCGGTGGGCAGCGAGGTCGGCCAGATCGCCAAGCTCAAGGGCGCCGCGCGCGTCATCGGCAGCGCCGGTTCCGACGAGAAGGTCGAGCTGCTGACGAAGGAGTACGGCTTCGACGCCGCCTTCAACTACAAGTCGGACGAGTCCGTCAAGGACCAGCTCCGCAAGGCCGCCCCGGACGGCATCGACGTCTACTTCGACAACGTCGGCGGCGACCACCTGGAGGCCGCCATCGACTCGCTCAACACCCACGGCCGCGTCGCCGTCTGCGGCATGATCTCGCAGTACAACGCCACCGAGCCGACCCCCGCGCCGCGCAACCTCGCGCTGGTCATCGGCAAGCGCCTGCGCATCCAGGGCATGCTCGTCGCCGACCACAGCCACCTCCAGGAGCAGTTCGTGCAGGAGGTCTCGGCCTGGGTGCGCTCGGGCGAGCTGAAGTACCGCGAGACCAAGGTCAAGGGCGTCGAGAACGGCGTCGAGGCGTTCCTCGGCCTGCTGCGCGGCGACAACACCGGCAAGATGATCGTCGACCTGACGGACTGAGCGGTCCCCAGGGGCCGGCCCGTACGCGCGGACCGGCCGGACTGCCGGATCGGCCCCGTTTCGCGGATCGACGCCGTCTCGCGGGACAGTCCCGTCCCGGTCCGACCGGCCGGGCCGCCCCGGTCCCACGGACTGAACCGACCTCACGGGCTGACCCGGTCTCACGGATCCGGTCCCACGGACTGACCCGGTCTCACGGACTGATCCACACCTCCGCCCGGCGCCGCCGGGCCACTAGGCTCACACCAAGCCGTCGCGATCGTGGGCGCGAGTCGCGGCGAACCACAGGAGGATCTTCTATGTCCATCCAGCCCGTAGACGTGGTCTACACCGCCGTCGCCACCGCCGAGAACGGCCGGGACGGCCGCGTCGCCAGCGACGACGGCAAGCTGGACGTCGTCGTCAACCCGCCCAAGGAACAGGGCGGCAGCGGCGCCGGCACCAACCCCGAGCAGCTCTTCGCGGCCGGCTACAGCGCCTGCTTCCAGGGCGCGCTGAGTGTCGTCGCCCGTCAGGAGAAGGCGGATGTCTCCGGCTCCCGGGTGACCGCCAAGGTCGGCATCGGCAAGACCCCGTCCGGCGGCTTCGGCCTCACCGTCGAGATCGCCGCGTCCATCCCGAACGTGGACGCGGCCACCGCCAAGGACCTGGTCGAGAAGGCCCACCAGGTCTGCCCGTACTCGAACGCCACCCGCGGCAACATCGACGTCAAGCTGACCGTCGCCTGACGCGCCATGCCGTACCGAGGGCCGCATCCCTGCGTGGGGGATGCGGCCCTCGGCCGTACGGGGGCGGAGCCCGCCCGCCACTGCCGCCCCGTGTGACACAGGCCACTCCCGCCGTATCTTGACGCCACCGCCGTGTAATCGATTACGTATGGCCACACGAAATCGATTACACACCGGCGTGCGATCGAGACGCCCGGAACTTTCGGTGTCCTCGACCGGTTCCAGGGAAGGGCAAGGGCGCCCATGGCGAAGATCAAGGACGTGGCCGAGCGGGCCGGGGTGTCCGTGGCCACCGTCTCCCGCGTGCTCAACGGGCGCAGCCCGGTCGCCGAGACCCGCGAGCGGGTGCTCGCCGCCGTCCGGGAGCTCGGCTACCGGCCCAACAACGTGGCCCGCGCCCTGCGTACCGCCCGTACCGGCACGCTCGGCCTGGTCATCAGCGACCTGACCAACCCGTTCTTCACCGAACTCGCCGACGCCGTCGAGGACGCGGCCCGCGGCCTCGGCTACAGCCTGATCATCGGCAACGCCGCCGAACGCCCCGGCCAGCAGGACGACTACATCCGTACGCTGCTGGACCGCCGCATCGACGGCCTGCTGGTCAGCTCGGCCGGCACCGGCTCCGCGATGCTCGGCGAGGTCGTCGCCTCCGGCACTCCGCTGGTGCTGCTCGACCGGATCGTGCCCGGCGTCGACGCGCCGTGCGTACGCGCCGACGGCAGCGCCGCGCTCACCGCCCTCGCCGCGCACCTCGCGGCGCTCGGCCGGCGGCGCCCCGCGATCATCGTCGCCCCGGCCGGTACGCCGACCGGCGACGAGCGGCTGGAACTCTTCCGTACGGCCCTGGCCGCGCACGGCATAGCGCTCCCGGACGAGCGGGTCGGCTCCACGCCCGACCTTCAGCACACCGGCGGCCGCCAGGTGATGCGCGGCTTCCTGGACCTGCCCGAGCCGCCCGACGCCGTACTGGCCACCGACAACCTGATGGCGCTCGGCGCGATGGACGAGATCCGCGCGCGCGGGCTGCGGGTGCCCGGCGACGTGGCGCTCGTCGTCTACGACGACGTGCCGTGGTTCGCGCACATCGACCCGCCGCTCACCGCCATCGCCCAGCCCACCCGCGAACTGGGCCGGGCCGCCGTGCGCACCCTGCTGGAGCGGATCGAGGGGCGCCCGGCCGATTCCGTACTGCTGCCGGCCCGGCTCGTCATCCGCCGTTCCTGCGGCGAACCGGCCACCGGCCAGGAGGACTGCACGGCCCGGCAGGACCACACCCGACAGGAGACCCGACAGGAGAGGGGCAGCGCATGACCGACGTCAACGACGACGTTCGGGACGACGCACCGGCCGGCCGCGAACTGCTGCGCGTCGAGGGGGTGGCGAAGTCGTTCCCCGGCGTACGGGCACTGGACGGCGTGGACCTGAGCCTGCGCGCGGGCGAGGTGCACGTCCTGCTCGGCGAGAACGGCGCGGGCAAGAGCACCCTGATCAAGATGCTCTCCGGCGCCCACCGGCCGGACGCCGGGCGCATCCTCGTGGCCGGCGGCCCGGCGGACGACCCCGTGGCCACCGCGGCTCCCGACGGCCTCCACGAGGTGCGCATCCGCTCCGCGCAGGACGCCGAACGGCTCGGTATCGCCACCATCTACCAGGAGTTCAACCTCGTCCCCGGCCTGACCGTCGCGGAGAACATCTTCCTCGGCCGGCAGCCGCGCACCGCGCTCCGCCTCATCGACAAGAAGACGATGCGGGCGCGCGCCGCCGAACTGCTGCGCCGGGTCCGCCTCGACGTCTCCCCGGACACCCCGGTCGCCGAACTGGGCATCGCCCGCCTCCAGATGGTCGAGATCGCCAAGGCGCTGAGCCTGCGCGCCCGCGTCCTGATCATGGACGAGCCGACCGCCGTACTGACCTCCGAAGAGGTCGAAACGCTCTTCGCGATCGTCCGCGAACTGCGCGACGCAGGGGTGGGGATCATCTTCATCACCCACCACCTGGAGGAGATCGGCGCCCTGGGCGACCGGGTCACCGTCCTGCGCGACGGACGCTCGGTGGCCGAGGTCCCGGCCGGTACGGACGAGGACGAGCTGATCCGCCTGATGGTGGGCCGCGACATCGCCGAGCAGTACCCCCGGCAGCGCCCGGAAGCCCCCGGCGCGCCGCTGCTGCGCGTACGCGGCCTGACCCGGCACGGCCCCAACGGCACCCCGGTCTTCGAGGACATCGACTTCGAGGTGCGGGCCGGTGAGGTCGTCGGCCTCGCCGGCCTGGTCGGCGCGGGCCGTACCGAGGTCGCGCGGGCGGTGTTCGGCGTGGACCGCTACGACGCCGGGACCGTCGAGATCGACGGGCAGGCGTTGGTCCCCGGCGATGTACGGGCCGCGATGCGCGCCGGGCTCGGCCTGGTCCCCGAGGACCGCAAGGGCCAGGGCCTGGTCCTGGACGCGTCCCTCCAGGACAACCTGACGCTGGCCCGGCTGGACCGGGACACCCGCGGCGGCCTGGTGGACCGGCGCGGCCAGCGGCGCGCGGCGGCCGAGGTGGCCGGGCAGCTGAAGGTGCGGATGAGCGGGCTCGGGCAGCACGTCCGCACCCTCTCCGGCGGCAACCAGCAGAAGATCGTCATCGGCAAGTGGCTGCTGGCCGACACCCGGCTGCTGATCCTCGACGAGCCGACGCGCGGTATCGACGTCGGCGCGAAGGTCGAGATCTACCAGCTGGTCAACGAGCTGACGGCGGCCGGCCGCGCGGTGCTGATGATCTCCAGCGACCTGCCCGAGGTGCTCGGCATGAGCGACCGGGTGCTGGTCATGGCGCAGGGACGGCTCGCCGGTGAGCTGTCCGCCGACGAGGCGACGCAGGACGCGGTGATGGAACTGGCCGTACGGCCCGCCGGCGCGTCCGGTCCGCGACACACGAACGAGAGCGCGATGGAGGGCTCCGATGTCCGCTGATGTGAAGACGGGAGCGGGCGCCGAGGCGGTCGGCACGGCCCCGCCCGGTGCCGGGTCCGGCCCCTGGTTCACCCGGGCCGTCCTGAAGAACGGCCCGCTGGGCGGCCTGATCGCCCTCGTCGTGGTGATGGCGGCGCTGTCCGGGGACTTCCTGAACGGACAGAACCTCCTGAACGTCGGCGTCCAGGCGTCCGTCACCGCCGTACTCGCCTTCGGCGTCACCTTCGTGATCGTCTCCGCGGGCATCGACCTGTCGGTCGGCTCGGTCGCGGCGCTCAGCGCCACCGTCGTCGCCTGGGCCGCGACCGACGCGGGCCTCCCGGTGTGGATCGCCGTGCTGCTGGGCCTGGCGGTCGGCGCGGTGGCGGGCCTGGTCTCCGGCGCGCTGGTCGCGTACGGGAAGCTGCCCGCCTTCATCGCCACGCTCGCGATGCTCTCCATCGGCCGCGGTCTCGCCCTGGTCATCACCGGCGGCTCGCCGGTCGCCTTCCCCGCCTCGGTCAGCAGGCTGGGGGACACGCTGGGCGGGTGGCTGCCGGTACCGGTCCTGGTCATGATCGCGATGGGCCTCATAGCAGCCCTGGTCCTCAACCGTACGTACGCGGGCCGCGCGATGTTCGCGATCGGCGGCAACGAGGAGGCGGCCCGGCTCTCCGGCATCGACGTCAAGCGCCGCAAGCTGGTCATCTACGCACTGTCCGGGGTGTTCGCGGCGGTCGCGGGCATCGTGCTCGCGGCCCGGCTGACCTCCGCCCAGCCGCAGGCCGCCGTCGGCTACGAACTCGACGCCATCGCCGCCGTCGTCATCGGCGGCGCCAGCCTCTCCGGCGGCTCCGGCAAGGCGTCCGGCACGCTCATCGGCGCGCTGATCCTCGCCGTACTGCGCAACGGCCTCAACCTGCTGAGCGTCTCCGCGTTCTGGCAGCAGGTGGCCACCGGCCTGGTCATCGCGCTGGCGGTGCTCCTGGACACGCTGCGGCGCCGGAGCGGGCGATGAGGGGGCGTGCGTGGCGGTCCGGCCCGGGTACGGGTGCGGGGCCGGTCGGCAGGCGTACGGGTACGGGGAGGCTCGGCCGGCGTACCGGCAGGCGTACGGGGCTGCTCGGCGCGGCCGTCCTGGCCGGAGCCCTCGTCCTGTCCGGCTGCGACCGGGGCGGGAACACGGACCTCGGGCTGGCCCTGTCCACCCTCAACAACCCGTTCTTCGTCGGCATCAAGGAGGGCGCGCAGGCCGAGGCGGACCGGCGCGGCCTGCACATCAACATCACCGACGCGCAGAACGACCCCATGCAGCAGATCAACCAGATGGAGACGTTCACCAGCCAGGACGTCAAGGCGGCGATCATCAACCCGGTGGACTCCGACGCCGCCGTACCGGCCGTCGGCGTCGCCAACCGGGCCAAGGTGCCGGTGATCTCCATCGACCGCGGTGTCAACGGCGGCGACGTGGGCTCGACCATCGCCTCCGACAATGTCGCGGGCGGCCGGCTCGCCGCGAAGACGCTCGCCGAATCCCTCGGCGGCAAGGGAAAGGTGGCCTTCCTGGAGGGGCAGCCCGGCACCTCGGCCGCCCGCGAGCGCGGGCAGGGCTTCGAGGAGGGCATCAAGCGGTACCCGGGCATCGAGGTGGTGGCGCGGCAGCCCGCCGACTTCGACCGGACCAAGGGTATGGACGTAATGTCCAATATGCTCCAAGCGCACCGGGACATCGGCGGCGTCTTCGCGGCCAACGACGAGATGGCCCTCGGCGCCGCGAAGTCGCTGGGCGCCAGGGCGGGCAAGGATGTGAAGATCGTGGCGTTCGACGGCACGCCGGACGGTGTCGCCGCCGTCCGCGGCGGGACGCTGACCGCCACGGTCGCCCAGCAGCCCAGGCTGCTCGGGAAGCAGGCCGTCGACCAGGCGCTCAGGGCGGCGCGCGGCGAGCGGCCGCCGAAACAGGTGAAGGTGCCGGTCGTGCTGGTGACCAGCAAGAACGCGGCGGAATTCGATGGGTGAGAAGCAGATGTACGACGTACTGGTAGTGGGCTCGGCCAATGCGGACCTGACGGTCCGGGTGGCGCGGCGGCCCGGCGCGGGGGAGACCGTGCACGGCTCCGACCTGGTCGAGTCGGCGGGCGGCAAGGGTGCCAACCAGGCCGCTGCCGCCGCCCGGCTGGGCGGCCGGGTCGGGCTGCTGGCCCGGGTCGGCGACGACGCGTACGGCGAACTGCTGCTGAACGCGCAGCGCGAGGCGGGCACGGACGTCTCGCAGGTGATCGCCGCGCCCGGCACCCGTACCGGCACCGCCATGATCATCGTGGGCCCGGACGGCGACAACAGCATCGTCGTCTCCCCGGGCGCCAACGCGGCGCTCACCCCCGAGGACGTCGCCGCCGCCCGCGAGGTCATCGCGGGGTCCGCCGCCGTCTCCCTCCAGTTCGAGGTCCCGATGGAGACGGTACGGGCCACCGCGGCCACCGCCACGGAGACCGGCACCCGGGTCGTCCTCAACCCGTCACCCACCCCCGACCGCCTCGACCCGGACCTCCTCGCCGCCGCCGACCCCCTCGTCGTCAACGAGCACGAGGCACAGCAGCTCGCGGGCCGCAGCGAAGGCGGACCGGAGGACTGGGCCCGCACCCTGCGCGACCAGGGCGCCCGCTCGGTCGTCGTCACCCTCGGCGGCGACGGCGCACTGGTCGTGGACGGCGAGGGCAGGAGCGAGCGGGTCCCGGGCGTGAAGGTCGACCCGGTCGACACCACGGGCGCCGGCGACGCCTTCACCGGCGCCCTCGCCGTCCGGCTGGCCCGCGGCGACTCCCTCCCGGCCGCGGCCCGCTTCGCCGTACGAGTCGGCGCAGCAGCCGTAACCAAGGCAGGCGCCCAGCCGTCCTACCCGACGCTGGACGAACTGCCTGCCTGAACGGGGGTGGTGGGGTGCCGTGCTGGCATCGCCCCTGCTACCCGGCGGCCTGGCCGTTGGATATCCCGGCCGGTTCCGAGCCTTCCGAGAGTGGGCCGGCCGACGCGCCGTTCTACCTGACGCTGGTCGGGCTGCCCGCCTGAACGGGGGCGGCGGGGGCGCCGTGCTTGCGTCGCCTCCGCTGCCCGGCGGCCTGGCCGTTGGATATCCCGGCCGGTTCCGGGCCTTCCGGGAGCGGGCCAGCCGACGCACCGTCGTCCTCCCCGTCGCCGGACGACCTCCCCGCCTGAACGGAGGCGACGGGGGCCCGTACTCGCGTCGCCCCGCTACCCGGCGGCCCGACCTCCGGATATCCCAGCCGGTTCCGACTCCTCCGGGTCCGGCCCGGAGGGCACGCGGGCCTCCGAGAGCGGCCCAGCCGTCACACCGACCTCCGCGAGCCCCAGGCCGGTTTCGCCGGTCACCCGCGCGAGGCCGGAACCGTCCGCCGCCCATATGCCGCTGTACCCGCAGCCCACGCCCCCGCTTCGCGGGCCGGTGCCGTTGGCGAGCAGGACGTCGAAGCCGTGGTCGCGCGCCAGAGTGGCGTACTCGTCCGTGCGTTCCACCGAGTCGTGGAACGAACTGGCCAGATACGCCTGGCAGCCGTCGGCCGCGGCCCGCTCCGCCACCTCGGGGAAGGCGTTGTCGTAGCAGGTGGCGAGGGCGAACTTCAGGCCGCGGTAGGTGAAGCGGCCGCCTGCCGTGGGTCCCGGGGTGAACAGCTCGGTCTCCCGGCCGTACAGATGGTGCTTGTCGTAACGGGTCAGCAGTGCGCCGTCCGGTCCGTACACGAACGTCGCGATCGCCATCCCGTCCGCCGTGCCCGACGGGCCGCGCCCCGGGCCGCTGACCGCCGCGGCGACGCCCGCCGCCCGGCAGGCGTCGCGGACGGGGGCGAGCCGCGGGTCGTCCGGCGCGAGGACGCACCGCTCCGGGCCGGCGGCTATCGCCTCCAGCTCATAGCCCGTCAGGCCCAGCTCGGCGAAGACGATCAGCTCGGCGCCGCGGCCCGCGGCCTCGGCGATCAGCCCGGCGGTCCGGGCCGCGTTGGCCTCGATGTCCAACACGGCGGACGGGAATTGCGCTGCTGCGACGATCATTTCTCCATGGTGCCCGATGCCACTGACAACGCGGCGGTGAGGATGCTCCGTACCTGCCCGGTGATGGTGGTCCGGTTCCGTACGAAGCCGGGGTCGGTGACCTCGCCGGTCTTCGGGTCGGTGTTCCCGGCGCCGAACTGGAGCACCGGCGTGTGCAGGTGGCCGCCCGGGACCTTCAGCTTCAGCGCGTCCCGCAGCAGCGTCGCCCGGTAGCCGATCTCGTTGGACAGGTAGTCACCGCCCCCGCCCTCGCGGGCCGTCGAGCCCGGCGTCGGACCGTCCGGCCGCTCGACGGGCGACGAGCCGCCCACCGGGATCTCGGTCACCGCCGTGTTGTCCCGCACCGGGAACGGCCCGGTGGACGCCGCGGTGAGCTGCGCGTACGGCAGGGTCGTGGTGGTCCACTGCGGCTGCGGCCGGACGGTCGGCACGTCCTTCGGTACGGGCACCGTCTCGGTGCGCGACTCCCGCGCGTTGTCCGGATAGCCGCCCCGCCAGGCGCCGTTGGTCCGCTCCAGATCGAACTGCCCCGGGCGGCCCTGGCTGATGGTGGTGAACAGGTCCACCTGCTGCGGCCCGCGCCGGAAGTACGGCAGGAGCGTGCGCTCCACCGTGCCGGCCGCGAAGTCCGCCCACCGTACGGGGAAGACGGCGGTCTCGACGCGGGCGAGCCGCCCCGAGGACGTACGGACCGTGGTGCCGTCCAGGGCGAGCGCCGCGGCCCCGGACGGGTTGCTGCGCCGGGCGTCCGCGTCCAGCTGGAAGGGGTCGAAACCGGTCACCACGACGCGCAGCACCCGGGTGTTGGAGTGCCCGCCACTGGGCAGGTCGATCGAGTCCTGCCCGCGCGAACCGCGCTCCAGCGCCCCCATCAGCGTGTCCCGCTGGTCCGCGCTCAGCCGGAAGTCGGGCTTCCACTCCCGGAGCGCCTTGGTCATCCCCAGCCGCGCCCAGTACAGCGGCCGGTCGTCGTCCCGGCTCAGGTCGCCGCCCTGCGGCCCGCGCCCCTGGACGCGGTCCACGGCGCGCCGCCACAGGCCGCGCCCCGCCTCCGTGACGTACCGTTTCGCCGCCCCATAGGAGTCCACCCGCGCGAGCCCGCCGGCGAACGTCCCGGCCACCCCGGAGAACCCGCTGCGCCGCAGGATCTCCTGCGGCACGCGCTGCGACAGCCGCTGCTCCTCGACGGTGGGCGCAGCCGTCGTCTGCCGGGCGGTGGCAGTGGCGGTGGCGGGGGAGACCGCCGTGGCGGAGGGGGCGCTGAGGGCGAGCGGGGCGGCGGTCAGCAACGCGGCGCCGACCACGCCCACCTTGGTGCGTATGTGTCTCATGGGGTGAGTAAAGCGGCGGTGCGCTGATCGCGGAAGGGGTTGATCCGCGGCGCGGCCACCGCCCTACGAGGCCGGAGGCTCCGCCTCGTCCCCCCTCAGCAGCGCCAGGAAGTCCCGGAACGCCGCCGTCATGTCCACCTCCCCCGGCTCCAGCAGCCACTGGAGCTGGAGCCCGTCCATCACGGCGGCCAGCAGCGGGGCCGCCCGCTCCGGCGTCAGCCCGCCCGGCAGCCGGTCGCCGTACTCCGTCCGCAGCACCTCGGCCAGCGTCTCCCGCACCCGCCGGAACCGCCGCTCGAAGAAGTCGCGGGCCGGATGGCCCTCGGTGACGCTGTCCCCGGCCAGGACCGTGTACGTCTGGACGACGCCGGGCCGCCCGGCGTTGTACTCGACCAGCCCGGCCAGCGTGTCCGTGCGCCAGGCGCCGGTGGCCGCGGCGGCGGCCGTGTCCCACTGGTCGCGCGCCTCCAGGACGCCGACCAGCAGCAGCTCCTTGCTGGGGAAGTGGTGCAGCAGGCCCTGCTGGGTCAGTCCGGCGCGCTCGGCGACGGCGGCGAGTGACGTGCCCCGGTAGCCGCGCTCGGCGATCAGTTCCATGGCGGCCCGGAGGATCGCCTCGCGCCGCTCCGCGCGCTGCGCCTCGCGCCCCCCGCCGCTCCGGCGGCCGGACGGCCGGGGCTGGTCTCGTGCAGTCACCGGCCGAGCGTAACCCCGCGGCCTGCCCCATCCGTCGGATAACCAGAAGATAACGGTACCTACCGTCCGCCAGGTGAAACCGTCACAATCAGGCCGAGGGGCCGGATCCGTACGTCCCGGATGCGTACGTCCACGACAGGGAGAGCCGTATGACCGACCACCGAAGCGCCTACGCCGCGGCCGTCGCCCCGGCCGTCGAGGACGCTCTCGGCAAGCTGGACCTGGACACCAAGGCCCGGCTGCTGGCCGGGCAGGACGTCTGGACGCTGCCCGCGGTCCCGGAGATCGGGCTGCGGTCGCTGGTCATGTCGGACGGGCCGGTCGGCGTACGCGGCCGGCAGTGGGGCGCCGGGGACCCGTCCGTCGCGCTCCCCAGCCCCACCGCGCTGGCCGCCACCTGGGACGCGGACCTGGCGCGCCGCGCCGGCCGGCTGCTCGCCCAGGAGGCGCGCCGCAAAGGCGTGCACGTCCTCCTGGCGCCCACCGTCAATCTGCACCGCTCCCCGCTCGGCGGCCGGCACTTCGAGTGCTTCTCCGAGGACCCGTACCTGACCGGCGTGATCGGCGCGGGATACGTCGCCGGGGTCCAGGACGGCGGGGTCGGCGCCACCGTCAAGCACTTCGTCGGCAACGACGCCGAGACCGAGCGCTTCACCGTCGACAACCGGATCGCCCCGCGCCCCCTGCGCGAGCTGTACCTGGCGCCCTTCGAGCACATCGTCGAAACCGCCCGCCCCTGGGGCATCATGACGGCCTACAACCAGGTCAACGGCGCGACGATGACCGAACACCGCGAACTGGTCGACGGCGTGCTGCGGGGCGAGTGGGACTTCGACGGGGTCAACGTCTCGGACTGGACGGCGGCCCGCGACACGGTACGGGCGCTGCGCGGCGGCCTGGACCTCGCGATGCCGGGCCCGCACACGGTCTTCGGGCCGGCGCTCGCGGACGCCGTCCGCGCGGGCCGGGTCATGGAGGCCGAGGTGGACGCCGCGGTCCGCCGCGTGCTGCTGCTCGCCGCCCGCACGGGCTGCCTGGAGAGCGTCCCGCCCGCCGTCACCCCGGCCGACGTGCCGAAGGACATCGACGGCCGCGCCCTGGCCCGCGAGATCGCCCGCCGGTCCTTCGTACTGGTACGCAACGAGCCGGTGGTACGAGGCGAGCCGGCCGTACGGACCGAGGAGGCCGGCTCGCCCCGCGCCCTCCCCCTGCCCACCCGCACCCTCCGCAAGATCGCCGTCATCGGTGCCGCCGCCAAGGACGCCCGGGTGCTCGGCGGCGGCTCCGCCACCGTCTTCCCCGAGCGGATCGTCTCCCCGCTGGACGGCCTGCGCGCCGCCCTGCCCGCCGGGACCGAGGTCACCTACGCGGTCGGCGCCGACGCGCGCACGAAGGTCCCGCACGCCCGCGCGGGCTTCGACCTGTGCGCCCGCTACTACGGCGCCGACGGCGCGCTGCTCGCCGAACAGCCGCAGTTCGACGGCAAGGTGCAGGCCATGGGCCGCCTCCCGGACGGGGTCACACCGCGCACCCTGCACAGCGTGGAACTGGCCGGCCGCTTCACCCCGCAGGTGTCCGGCGCCCATACCTTCGCCGTCTCCGGCACCGGTGAGCTGCGCCTGACCGTCGGCGGCCGGGTGCTGTTCGACGCCTCCTGCGCCCCGGAGACGGACGACCCGTTCGAGGCGTTCATGAACCCGGCGGAGCATCGCCTGGAGACGGAACTGACGGCCGGGCAGGACGTGGACGTGGCGCTGCGGTTCGTGCCGCTCAGCACCGGGCTCGGCGCGGACATGCCCGTACTGACCTTCGCGCTCGGCCATGCGGAGCCGCGGCTCGACCCGGACGCCGAGCTCGACGAGGCGGTACGGGCCGCAGCGGGCGCGGACGCCGCGATCGTGGTCGTGGCCACCACCGAGGAGACCGAGTCCGAGGGCTTCGACCGCACGGGCCTGGCCCTGCCCGGCCGGCAGGACGAACTGGTCTCCCGGGTGGCCGCGGCCAACCCGTACACGGTCGTGGTCGTCAACTCCGGCTCCCCGGTGGAGCTTCCGTGGCGCGACGAGGTGCCCGCCGTCCTGCTCGGCTGGTTCCCGGGCCAGGAGGCGGGGGCCGCGCTGGCCGACGTCCTGCTGGGCACCCACGAGCCGGGCGGCCGGCTGCCCACCACCTGGCCCGCCCGCCTGGCGGACGCCCCGGTCACCCAGGTCACCCCGGTGGACGGCGAAATCCACTACGAGGAGGGCGTCTTCATCGGCTACCGCGCCTGGCAGCGCCGGGAGCGGAAGGAGGCGGGCCCGGCACCTGCGTACCCCTTCGGGCACGGCCTGGGCTACACCGACTGGAGTTACGAGTCCCTGGAGGCGACCCCGGCGCGCGCCCGCGTCCGGGTGCGCAACACCGGCTCGCGGCACGGGCGCGAGGTCGTACAGATCTACCTCGCGCCCCTGACCAGGGTGGCGGGCCACGTACCGGCGGAGCGCCCGGACCGCTGGCTGGCCGGTTTCGCGACGGTGGAGGCCGCCCCGGGCGAAACGGCCGAGGCCGAGATCGCGCTGCCCCGCCGCGCCTTCGAGATCTGGGACGAGCGGTCCGGCACCCGCCGCTTCGTCGACGGCACCTACGCGATCGAAGCGGCCCGCAGCGTCACCGACCGGCGGCTGGCGGCGCGGGTGACGGTGGCCTGACCAGCGCGGGGCGGCCGGTGGCGGCCCGATTGTCAGTGCCGTCGCCTACGTTGAGCGCATGAGTCGGGACGTTTGCATCATGCGGTTTCCGCCCGGGATCACGTCGGTGGAGGAGATCGCCCATGACTGGGATCCGCCGAGCCTGGGCACCGGCCGGGAGATCCGTGCCGCCCTCGACGCGTGCCTGCCGGGCATCATCTGCACGGAGGACGGGTGGGGCGACTACGAAGGGCCCGGCTTCTCCCTCAGCACCCCGGTCAAGGAGGCGAACGACGCGCCGGTCACCGGAGCCACCCTGTTCATCCACGGTGACTGCGAGACCGCGGCCCATGCGGCGCTCGCGGTCGCGGACAAGCTGAACGCCCGGGCCGTCGCCACCGGCACGGACGGTTTCCTCACCGCGGATTCCGCGCGGTCGGCCTTCGACGCCTGGCGCGCGTACCGCGATCGCATAGTGAGCGGCGGTGAGGCCGCCTGACCTCACCGCCCCACCGTCACCCCCACATCGCCCCCGTCGCTGTGCGCCTTGATCTTGTGCGGGGAGGCGTTGTCCACGCTGCCGGTGACGTTGCGGTTGCCGCCGTCCGTGGTGGCGTCGATCGCGTAGCGGCCCTGGGGGAGGCGGACGGAGACGTTGCCGCCGCTGGAGTCGGTAGTCACGCGGTCGGGTACGGCGGTGAAGCGGGCGTCGATGGCGCCGCCGTCGGTGTGCGCGGTGGTCTGTTTGCCCCGGGCGTCGCTGATGGTGATGTCGCCGCCGCTGGTCTCGGCGGTGAGGGGGCCGGCGGTCTGCCGGACGTCGATGTTCCCGCCGCTGGTCCTGGTGCCGACGGTTCCCGTGATGCCCGTGACGCCGATGTTGCCGCCGTCGGTGCGGAGGGTGACCGCCACCGACCGCGGCACCCGCACCTCGTAGCTGACGTTGCACCTGCCGTTCGACCGGCCGCAGTCCTCCGCGGTGAGGTTCAGGGCGCCGTCCTTGAGGGAGTGCCGGGTGGCGGGCTTCTGCTTGCCGTATTCGAGCCGTTCGGTGACCTTGACCCGGCCTTCGGCGGTGTCGTCGGCGACGACCTTGATGTCGCCGCCCGGCGTCGACACGTCCAGCTTCGTGGTCTTTCCGTCCACCGTGTAGGTCTGCTCGCTCTCGGTGACCTCGTCGGTCAGTTCGCAGCCGGTGGCGACGACGGCCAGCGTGACGAGGGCGGCGGAGGCCAGGGCGGTGCGGGTGGTGCGGTGTCCGGGTCTGGCGGGGCGGCGTGCGGTCATGCCGGTCATCCTCTCGCGGCCCGCGTCCCGTACGTATCCCCAGAAGGAACGATCTCCCGGCCGCCTCCCCTAAGGGGCGCCCGGTGACCGGTGCCGGGGTGCCGTGTCCGCTTGCCCGGCTCCGTCCCGTCCAGTCCGCTACGTCCCCTTACGGGTGATCTCTCGGAACGCCATCTCCGCCAGTTCCCGCTGGCCCTCCCGGCCGGGGTGGAACCAGTCCCAGGCGCTCAACTCGGCGCCGGTGAAGCGGAAGTCGAAGACGGAGCGGTCGAAGCGGCACAGCGCGTCCTTCGCGCAGACCGACTCCAGGGCCTTGTTGTACGCCTGCACCCGTTCCCGCACGCTCTGCCGCCGGGTGTCCGCCGCCTTCGACAGGTCGTCCGGGTCGCGCAGCATCGAGCCGCAGATGCCCAGTTTCCAGATCTGCTTGCCGAGCTGGTTCTGCCGTCCCTGCGACCACAGCCGCATCAGGTCGGGGACGGCGGCGACGTACACCTGCGTCTTGGGCAGGGCCCGCCGCAGCGTGCGCAGCGAGGTCTCGAAATCGGCGCGGAAGGCGGCCTCGGAGGTCATGGCGCCGACCTCGTTGCGGCAGGCGTCGTTCGCGCCCACCAGGACGGTGACCAGCTCGGGCCGCTTCCGTACGGCCCGGTCGACCTGGCCCGGCAGGTCGCGTATCAGCGCGCCGGTCCTCGCGAAGTTCCAGCTGTGCGTGGCGGGGTCCTTCACCAGCCGCCGGGCGACGCTGTTCACCTGCGGGTCCGTGCCGGTGGCCCAGGAGACGGCGGGGCAGTCGGCAAGGACCGAGCAGGCGTCGAACCCGACGGTGATGGAGTCGCCGAGCGCGGCGACGGACGCGGGGTCGGTGCGCCACGCCGGGGAGGGCCTGGGGGCGGGGCGATGTGCCGTACGGCCGCCGTCGTCCGGGTCGCCGCAGCCGGCCAGGGACAGAAAAAGCGCGGTCGCCGTGCCGGCGGCGACCGCGGCGGTGCGGGCCCTGATTGGCCGAAAGGGCCGATTGACCCTTGTCATCCCCTGTCCCCCTCCGGCGTGCGAGTGATATCTGTTCGGTACCGACGGTACGTCACCCCTCGACGGCTGCTTGCGCGGTAGCTTGTGCCGTGACCCGTAGGGTCCTCGCCCGACGGCACCGGCACAGTCGGCACGGATGCATTACATCACGTCATTTACTGTCCCTTTTGCGGCAAATTGGGGCTAATGGTGTTTACTGTAGGTAACCTCGGATGCTGGTGCCGACGTGATCACTGGGGCAGAATGCTTGCAGCTGTCCCGGCCGCGACCGGAACGGGCACGAGGCCGCTGGGGAAGGCGAACCTCGAACCGTATCGGAGGTCCCGGTGACGACACGTGGAGTTCTGTACGTCCACTCCGCGCCGCGCGCGCTGTGCCCGCACGTCGAATGGGCCGTCGCGGGCGTGCTCGGTGTGCGCGTCAACCTCGACTGGATCCGCCAGCCGGCGTCCCCAGGGACGTGGAGAGCCGAGTTCTCCTGGCAGGGCGAGGCCGGTACGGCCTCCAAACTCGCCTCCGCGCTGCGCGGCTGGCACCTGCTGCGCTTCGAGGTGACCGCCGAGCCCTGCGCCACCGCCGAGGGCGAGCGCTACAGCGCCACCCCCGAACTGGGCATCTTCCACGCCGTCACCGGCATCCACGGCGACATCCTCATTCCGGAGGACCGGCTGCGCGCCGCGCTGGCCCGCTCGGCGGGCGGCGAGACGGAGCTGGCGGCCGAGGTCGCCAAGCTGCTCGGCAAGCCCTGGGACGACGAGCTGGAGCCCTTCCGGTACGCGGGCGAGGGCGCCCCGGTCCGCTGGCTGCACCAGGTCGTCTGAGGCCGGCCGCGTCACGCTTTCCCTGGAGCGCGCTCCAAGCCGTAGCGTGCGGGACATGCCTGACAAGACCTCAGTGGCGGTGCTCGGCACCGGAATCATGGGCTCGGCGATGGCCCGCAACCTCGCCGCCGCGGGCCTGGCCGTCCGCGCGTGGAACCGCACCCGCGCCAAGGCCGAACCGCTGGCCGCTGACGGCGTACGGGTGGTGGACACCCCGGCCGAGGCGGTGGACGGCGCGGACGCCGTCCTGACCGTCCTGCTGGACGGACCCGCCGTCCTCGACGCGATGCGGCAGAGCACCCCCGCGCTGCGCGCCAAAACCCTCTGGCTCCAGATGAGCACCGTCGGTGCCGACGGAGTCGCCCCGCTCGCCGCCTTCGCCCGCGAACACGGACTGGACCTCGTCGACGCGCCGGTGCTCGGCACGAAGGAACCCGCCGAGAAGGGCTTGCTGACGGTTCTCGCGGCCGGGCCGCAGGAGGTACGGGAACGGGCCGGACGGGTCCTCGACGTCGTCGGACAGCGCACCCTGTGGCTCGGCGAGGACGCGGCGGCGGGCACGGCCAGCCGCCTCAAGCTGGCCGTCAACAGCTGGGTGCTCACCGTCATCAACGGCACCGGCGAGGCGCTCGCGCTCGCCCAGGGCCTCGGCGTGGACCCGCGCGCCCTCCTGGACGCGGTCGCGGGCGGCCCGCTCGACCTGCCGTACCTCCGGATGAAGTCGGAGCTGATCCTCTCCGGCGACTATCCGGCCAGCTTCACGGTGTCCGCCGCGCGCAAGGACGCCCGGCTGATCGCGGAGGCGGCCGAGCGGGCCGGCGTACGGATGGACCTGGCGACGGCGGCGGCGGAGCGCTTCCGCCGGGCGGAGGAGCAGGGGCACGGCGACGAGGACGGGGCCGCGGCGTACTTCGCGAGCTTCGACGGCTGAGAACCTGCCGTACGCAGACGACAGGGGCCGCGCCGAAACGGCGCGGCCCCTGTGACGCTCGGGCTGGTCCCGGTCAGACGGTCCGGAAAGCCAGCACCACGTTGTGACCGCCGAAGCCGAACGAGTCGTTCAGCGCCGCGATGGTGCCCTCGGCGGGCAGCTCGCGCTTGACGTCGCGGACGATGTCCGCGTCCGCCTCGGGGTCGAGGTTCTGGATGTTGATCGTCGGCGGCGCCACCCGGTGGTACAGCGCCAGGATCGAGGCCACGGTCTCCACGCCGCCCGCGCCGCCCAGGAGGTGGCCGGTCATCGACTTGGTGGCGGAGATCGCCATGTGGTCGGCCTCGGTGCCGAAGACCTTGCGCAGCGCCTTCAGCTCGGCCAGGTCGCCCAGCGGCGTCGAGGTCGCGTGCGCGTTGACGTGCGCGATCTCGGCGGGCTTGAGGTCGGTGTTGGCGAGCAGGTTCTGCAGGGCGTGCGCGATGCCGTTGCCGGACGGCTCGGGCTGCACGATGTCGTGGCTGTCGGCGGAGATGCCCTGGCCGACGGCCTCGGCGTAGATCCGCGCGCCGCGCTTGGCGGCGTGGTCGGCCGACTCCAGGACGATCACGCCGGAGCCCTCGCCGAGCACGAAGCCGTTGCGGTCCGCGTCGTAGGGGCGGGAGGCGCCCTGCGGATTGTCGTTGTCCTTGGACATCGCCATCATGTTGCCGAACGCGGCGATCGGCAGCGGGTGGATGGCGGCTTCCGTACCGCCCGCGACGACGACGTCGGCGCGGCCCGTACGGATCATCTCGATGGCGTAGCCGATGGCCTCGGCGCCGGAGGCGCAGGCGCTGACCGGGGTGTGCACACCGGCCCGCGCGTTGACCTCCAGGCCGACGTTGGCCGACGGGCTGTTCGGCATCAGCATCGGCACGGTGTGCGGGGAGACGCGGCGCGAGCCCTTCTCCCGCAGGATGTCGTACTGGTTCAGCAGGGTGGTCACGCCGCCGATGCCGGAGGCGATGACCGCGCCGAGCCGGTCGGGGTCGACGGAACCGTCCTCGCCGGCCTTGGCGTCGAAACCGGCGTCCGCCCACGCCTCACGGGCCGCGATCAGCGCGAGCTGCGCCGAGCGGTCCTGCTTGCGGGCCTGCGCCCGGGGGATGACCTCGCCCGGGTCGACGGCCGCCGAGGCGGCGATGCGGACGGGGAGGTCGGCTGCCCAGTCCTGGGTGAGGGCGCTGACGCCGGACCGGCCGGCCAGCATCCCCTCCCAGGTCGAGGCACTGTCGCCACCCAGCGGTGTGGTTGCGCCGATACCGGTGACGACCACGGTGCGATTGGTCGCGTTCACGGAAATTCCTACTCCACAGGTCGAGGGGTTGAGAATCGACGGCGCCACCGCGGGGTGGCGACATGCGCCGGAGCTGGATCAGCTCTGGTGCTTGAGGATGTACTCGGTCGCGTCGCCGACCGTCTTGAGGTTCTTGACGTCGTCGTCGGGGATCTTCACGTCGAAGCGCTCCTCGGCGGCGACGACGACCTCGACCATGGACAGCGAGTCGACGTCCAGGTCATCGGTGAAGGACTTGTCCAGCTTGACGTCCTCGGCGGGGATCCCGGCGATCTCGTTCACGATCTCGGCGAGACCGGCGACGATCTCTTCCTGAGTGGCGGCCATGATGGCGCTCCTTCGGTGATGTGTCGGGGAACTGGAAGGTCCGCAGTTCCGGGTTGTGGTTCAAGCTCCGTACAGCCGCCGGGACGCGTTCGAGCGGATGGCGCTGCGCAGATCTTGCCTAGGGGAGGGTAACGACCGTCGCGGCGTACACGAGACCCGCCCCGAAGCCGATGACCAGCGCGGTGTCCCCGCTCTTGGCCTGGCCGGTCGCCAGCAGCCGCTCCATGGCGAGCGGAATCGAGGCGGCCGAGGTGTTGCCGGTGGTCTCCACGTCACGGGCGACCGTGACATTTTCCGGCAGTTTGAGGGTCTTCACCATCGAGTCGATGATCCGCATGTTGGCCTGGTGCGGAATGAAGACGTCCAGGTCGTCCGGGCTGACCCCGGCCGCGTCCAGCGCCTGCTGGGCGACCTTGGCCATCTCGAACACCGCCCACCGGAAGACCGCCTGGCCCTCCTGGGTGATGGCGGGGTAGCGGATCTCGTCCAGCGCCATCCGGGCCTCGGGGCCGTCGCCGCCGGGCACCGGGGTGCGGCGGTAGACGTCCCAGCCGAACGTCTGCTTGATCGTGTCGGCCTTGTCGCCCTCGGAGCCCCACACGGTCGGGCCGATCGCGGGCTCCTTGCCGGGGCCGACGACCACGGCGCCCGCGCCGTCGCCGAAGAGGAACGCGGTGGCCCGGTCCTCCAGGTCGGTCAGGTCCGACAGCCGCTCGACGCCGATGACGAGCACGTACTCCGCGCTACCGTCGGTGATCACGCCCTTGGCGAGGGTGAGACCGTAGCCGAATCCGGCGCAGCCGGCGGAGATGTCGAACGCGGCGGGCTTGCCCGCGCCGATCTTGTGCGCGATCTCGGTGGCGATCGCCGGCGTCTGCTTGAAGTGCGAGACGGTCGAGACGATCACCGCGCCGATCTGCTCGGGCGTGACACCGGCGTCCGCGATGGCCTTGCCGGCCGCCTCCACGGACATGGCCGACACGGTCTCCTCCGGGCCGGCCCAGTGCCGGGTGGCGATGCCGGAGCGCGAGCGGATCCACTCGTCGGAGGAGTCGATGTGCTTGAGGATCTCCTCGTTCGGCACCACGCGGGTCGGGCGGTAGCCGCCGACGCCCATGATGCGCGCGTACGCGGCGCCCTTGGCGGGCTTGATCTTCGAGGTCATGCTCTCGGGGCTCCTATTCGGCCGGGGCAGAGTGCTCGGCGATCAGCGTGCGGGCCGCGTCGAGGTCGTCCGGGGTCTTCAGGGCGAGCGTCTTGACGCCGGGCAGCGCGCGCTTGGCGATGCCGACGAGGGTGCCGCCGGGGCTGGCCTCGATGATGCCGGTGACGCCCAGCTCCTTGAACGTCTCCATGCACAGGTCCCAGCGCACCGGGTTGGCCACCTGGCCCACCAGGCGGCGGACGACGTCCTGCCCGTCGGTGACGACGTGGCCGTCCTTGTTGGACACGTACCGGGTGTGCGGGGCGGCGGGCGTGAGCTGCCCGACCGCTTCCTCCAGCGCCGTCACGGCCGGGGCCATGTGGACGGTGTGGAAGGCGCCGGCCACCTTCAGCGGTACGACGCGGCGGGTGCCCTCGGGCTTGTCCTCGGCCAGCGCGGCCAGCTGCCCGGCGGTGCCGGCGGCCACGATCTGGCCCGCGCCGTTCACGTTCGCGGGGGTCAGGCCCAGCTTCTCCAGGTGCGGCAGGACGACGTCCTGCTCGCCGCCGAGGAGGGCCGCCATGCCGGTCTCGGTGACGGCGGCGGCCTCGGCCATGGCCAGGCCGCGCTTGCGTACCAGCCCGAGCGCCTCGTCCTCGGACAGCACGCCGGTCAGGGCGGCAGCGGCCAGCTCGCCGACGCTGTGTCCGGCGGCGGCGCCGACCAGCCGGGAGAAGTCCTCGGAGGTCGCGAAGAGCTGCCGGGCGGAGATCAGGGAGGCCGCGACCAGCAGCGGCTGCGCCACCGCGGTGTCGCGGATCTCGTCCGCGTCGGCCTTCGTGCCGTAGTGGATCAGATCCAGGTCGATGGCGGCCGACCACGCGCGAAGCCGGTCCTCGACTCCGGGGAGGTCGAGCCAGGGGGTCAGGAAGCCGGGCGTCTGAGCGCCTTGGCCGGGAGCGACGAGTACGAGCACCCTCACACTCTCTCTTGTGGGAGGTCCCGCCCGCCCGTGGGGACAGGGACGAAGAACCATCAGGGGAATTGTTGGTGTTCTACAAAAGCCTAGAGCTGGCTGTCACCGTCGGCCAGACGCCCCAGGATCAGCGCGATACGCAGCGTGAAGGCGGAGCGTACGTCGGAAGGTGACCACCCGGTGACGTCCGTCACACGTCGCAGCCGGTAGCGCACGGTGTTGGGGTGGACGAACAGCATCCGCGCCGCGCCCTCCAGGCTGCTGGCTTGTTCCAGATACACGCTCAGCGTCTCCAGGAGTGCCGAGCCTGCTTCCTCCAGCGGTCTGTAGATCTCCTCCACCAGCTGCTCACGCGCTGCCGGGTCGGACGCCATCGCCCGCTCCGGGAGCAGATCGTCGGACAGTACGGGACGGGGGGCATCCGGCCAAGCGGCACATGCCTTGAGCCCGGCCGCCGCGGCCTGCGCCGAGCGCGTCGCCGCCAGCAGGTCGGCGACCACCGGACCGGCCACCACCGGGCCCGCCGCGAACGGTCCGATCAGGGCTTTCGCCGCCTTGAGCGGATCGTCCGAGCCGCCCGCGATCACCACCAGACGGCTGCCCAGGACGCCCGTGAGCACCTGGAGCTTGGCGTGCCGGGCCGCGCGGCGGATGGCTTCCACCGTCAGTTCGCTGTCCCCGTCCGGGGCCGTACCCAGCACAACGCACACATGTTCGGGGCTATTCCAGCCGAGCGCGGCGGCCCGCGACACCGCGCCCTCGTCCGCCTCCCCGGAGAGCACCGCGTTGACCACCAGCGACTCCAGCCGCGCGTCCCAGGCGCCGCGCGCCTCCGCGGCCTGCGCGTACACCTGGGCGGTGGCGAAGGCGATCTCGCGCGCGTAGACCAGCAGCGCCTCGCGCAGCACGCCCTCGTCGCCGGGGGCCGCCACGTCGTCGATCGCGGCCTCCATGACCTCGATGGTCGTACGGACCATCTCCACGGTCTGGCGCAGCGTGATCGCCCGGGTCAGCTCGCGCGGCGCCGTACCGAAGACATCGGTGCTGATGGCCTGCGGCGTCTCCGGGTGCCGGAACCATTCGGTGAAGGCCGCGATGCCCGCCTGGGCCACCAGCCCGATCCACGAGCGGTTCTCCGGCGGCATGGCGCGGTACCACGGCAGCTGCGCGTCCATGCGCGCGATGGCGTTCGCGGCCAGCTTGCCGGACGACTTCTCCAGCCGGCGGAGCGTCGCGGTGTGCGGATGCGGGTGCGCGTCGCGCGATGCGGGTTCAGACACGGGGACAAGCCTGCCTTATCGGGGCGGTGTGATGGCGCGGTGGGCCGGGACGGGAGGGGACTACGGTGGTCGGGTGATCCACGTACACAGGGGCGACGAACGGTATCCGGGCGGCGATGCGGCCGCCGGGATCGAGACGCGGCACGCCTTCTCCTTCGGCCCGCACTACGACCCGGACAACCTGCGCTTCGGCGCGCTCATCGCCTGCAACGAGGAACGGCTGGCGCCGGGCGCGGGTTTCGACGAGCATCCGCACCGCGACACCGAGATCGTCACCTGGGTCGTCGAGGGGGAGCTGACCCACCGCGACTCGACCACCGGCCACGAGACCGTGGTGCGCCCCGGCGACGTGCAGCGCCTCAGCGCGGCGGACGGTGTGCGGCACGAGGAACGCAACGACGGCACCGCACCGTTGCGCTTCGTGCAGATGTGGCTCGCGCCCGCCGGACCCGGCGGCGAACCGGAGTACGAGGTGGTGCGCGGCATCGCCGACGGGACGCCGTACGCGGTGCCCGGGGCCGCCGCGCTGCTGCATCTGCGGCGGCTGGCCGACGGCGCGCGCTCGGCCTTGCCGGACGCGCCGCGGGTGTACGTCCACGTCGTGCGCGGCGCGGTCCGGCTGGCGGACGAACGCCTGGCGGCCGGGGACGCGGCGCGGATCACCGACGCCGCGGACCTGGAGCTGGCCGCCGAGGGCGACACGGAGTGCCTGATGTGGGAGATGCCGGGCGAACCGTCGTACGGCTGAGGGCCGGCGCCCGGCCACCGGCCCCGGGAGCGCGGCGAACCGGGCCACCGCGCCGCTGTCCGCGCTCAGCGCAGCTCGGCGAGGACCGCGTCGGTCAGCGGCGGCCACGCCTCGATCGCCCATGGGCCGAAGGCCCGGTCGGCCAGCGCCACACAGGCCGCGCCCGCGTCCGGGTCCACCCACAGGAACGTGCCGGACTGGCCGAAGTGCCCGAACGTGCGCGGCGAGGAGGCGGCGCCCGTCCAGTGCGGCGACTTCCCGTCGCGGATCTCGAAGCCCAGGCCCCAGTCGTTCGGGTTCTGCATGCCGTAGCCGGGCAGCACGCCGCGTACGCCGGGGAAGACCACCGACGTCGCCTCGGCGAGCGTCTGCGGCGCCAGCAGGCGCGGCGCGAGCAGTTCGGCGCCGAACCGGGCCATGTCCGCGACGGTCGAGACGCCGTCCTTGGCGGGCGAGCCCGGCAGGTCGGTGGCGGTCATGCCGAGCGGTTCGAGGACCGCCTCTCGCAGGTACTGGGGGAAGGGGATGTCGGTGGCCTTGGCGATGTGGTCGCCGAGCGCCTCGAATCCCGCGTTCGAGTACAGGCGGCGCTCGCCCGGCGCGGCCTGCACGCGGTCCTCGTCGAAGGCCAGCCCCGAGGTGTGCGCGAGCAGATGGCGCACGGTCGAGCCCGGGGGACCGGCCGGCTCGTCGAGCTCGACCGCGCCCTCCTCGACGGCCAGCAGCGCGGCGTACGCGGCGAGCGGCTTGGTGACCGAGGCCAGGGGGAAGCGGTGCTCCTGCGGGCCGTACGTGCCGGCCACCGTCCCGTCGGTCCGTACGACGGCGGCGGCCGCGGTCGGCACCGGCCAGTTCTCGATCATCCGAAGGCTCTGCAAGGACATGGCCACGAGCCTAACGCCACCGCTCCCGCGCCCGGGACGGCCCGGGTACGGGACGCCGGGCTCGTGCTTCCTTCAAGGCCCGGTCAAAAACCCCGCTTGCTTGGAGTGCGCTCGAACTCTCTAGCGTTGAGGTCGTCGTGAGAGGGGTCCGGGACATCCGGCGACTACGGGAGGCGCGGCATGACGGTGACGGCGACGGACACGAGGGTGGCGGACCAGGGGCTGTCGGCACCGCCCCGGTGCAAGGGCCCGGTCCTGCACCCGCGGCCCACCGGCCGCGACCAGTACACGATCAGCGAGGTCGCCGAGCACACCGGACTGAGCGCCCACACCCTGCGCTGGTACGAACGGATCGGGCTGATGCCGCACGTGGACCGTACGCACACGGGCCAGCGCCGCTTCAGCAACCGCGACCTGGACTGGCTGGACCTGGTGTCGAAACTGCGGCTGACCGGCATGCCGGTGGCGGACATGGTCCGCTACGCCGAGCTGGTGCGCGAGGGCGAGCACACCTTCGCCGAGCGGGAAGAGCTGCTGACCGCGCACCGCGAGGACGTACGGGAGCGGATCGCCGAGCTGCAGAGCACGCTGCGGGTCCTCGACTACAAGATCGATGCTTATGCGGACGCCCGCCGGGCGTCGGAGGGAGTCTGAGGTCGGCATGACCACCGAGAAGATAGAAACCGTCCGCCTGGGGGCCGCCGGCCCGCTGGTCGGTGTCCAGGGCCTCGGCTGCATGGGCATGAGCTTCGCCTACGGCCCGACCAAGGACGAGGACGAGGCGCGGGCGACGCTGGAGCGGGCGCTCGAACTGGGCGTGACGCTCTTCGACACCGCCGACATGTACGGCGTGGGGCACAACGAGGAGTTCATCGGGCCGTTCGTCCGGGCCCACCGGGACGAGGTCGTGCTCGCGACGAAGTTCGCGATCGCCGCGGACCCGGACGACCCGCTGAACCCCGCCAAGCGGTCCATCCGCAACGACCGCCCCTACATCCGCCAGGCCGTCGAGGCCAGCCTGCGCCGCCTCGGCGTGGACGAGATCGACCTGTACTACATGCACCGCCGGGACCCGAACGTGCCCATCGAGGACACGGTCGGCGCGATGGCCGAGCTGGTGGCCGAGGGCAAGGTCAAGCACCTGGGCCTGAGCGAGGTCACCGGCAGCGAACTGCGCGCCGCACAGGGCGTGCACCCGATCGCGGCCGTGCAGTCGGAGTGGTCGCTGTTCAGCCGGGACGTGGAGGACGGCGTGGTGCCGGCCGCGCGGGAGCTGGGTGTCGGCTTCGTGCCGTACTCGCCGCTTGGCCGCGGCTTCCTGACCGGCTCGTTCGTCAGCGCCGAACAGGAGCTGACCGAGGACGACTTCCGCCGCCAGCAGCCCCGCTTCACGGGCGACAACGCGAAGGCGAACGCGGCCCTGCTGGAGCCGGTGCGCGAGGTCGCCGCCGCGCACGGGGCGTCGCTCGGGCAGATCGCGCTGGCCTGGGTGCAGCAGCAGGCGCAGGTGCACGGCCTGGCCGTGGTGCCGATCCCGGGCACGCGCAAGCGCAGCCGTATCGAGGAGAACGCGGCCGCCACCCGCATCGTGCTCGGCGAGGAGGAACTGGCCCGGCTGGAGCCGGTCGCGGGCAAGGTCGCGGGCGACCGGTACGCGGACATGTCGTTCACCTCGGTGGGCCGCGAGTAACGACCGGCAGGACAAGAGCGAGGCGAGCGGTGCCGTCCCCCCTGGCGGCACCACCCGCCGGCCCTTCCCGGGCCACGGCCCGCCTCAGGCCAGCCCCAGCGCGAACACCGCGAACGCCGCCGCCAGGGTCCCCGCGACCGCCCGCCGGGCCGCCGTCATCCCGGTCCACGGCGCCTCGAAACGGCGGGTCACCCGGCCGATGAGCACCAGCGCGACGGCGAAGACGGGCAGCCAGGCGAGGCGGGCGAGAATCCAGCCCGCGGTGTCCGGCGCCGTGGTGAGACCGGGCACGACACCGGCGAACGACGCGGGCACGGCCGCCGAGAACATCGCCGTCTGGTGCCAGCACAGCACCGTCATCGCGCAGAGATTGACGACGACCACCGGCGCCCAGAGGGCCGGGCGGCGCAGCAGCCGGGCGATGCGGTCGCGCAGCAGGACCGCAGCGCCGGACTGGGCCGCGGCCAGCGCGAGGACCAGCAGGGACGGCGGGTGGGAGTTCGTACGGTCCTGGCCCGGGACGCCGACCATGCTCGCCGGGTAGTGGAAGAAGAGCAGCAGCGCCGCGAACAACGCGGTACCGCCGAGCAGCAGCGTCCACGCGGCGCGCCGCCCGAGCCGCTTCTCGCCCCAGGACACGCCCAGTTGGTAGGCGAACATCCAGCCCGGCAGCAGGTTCAGCAGGCTCAGCCAGGACGGCATCGCGTCGGCGTACGGCCCGTAGCGCAGGAAGTCGACCACGGCGACGGCGGCGAGGAGCGGCGCCGCGGCCCACGCGCCCATACGGCGGGCCGCGCGGACGCAGTACGGGGTGAGCGCGGTGATGCCCGCGTAGACCCCGACGAACCACAGCGGCTGGATGACCAG
This sequence comes from Streptomyces sp. NRRL F-5755, assembly GCF_001279365.1. Classification (NCBI taxonomy): domain Bacteria; kingdom Bacillati; phylum Actinomycetota; class Actinomycetes; order Kitasatosporales; family Streptomycetaceae; genus Streptomyces; species Streptomyces sp. NRRL F-5755. Next base: position 40,582 of record NZ_LGCW01000288.1, read on the forward strand.
CGTCGCTCCCGTACGGAGCGTGGGCTCGGGCACGCCGCACGCGGACAGTACGGGGATCAGCGCCGCCCAGACGGCGGTCACGCCGAGGACGGGACGGCCCAGCCGGGCGAGGCGCGCCCGCAGCCAGTGGCCCGTCGGCTCGCCGCGCCCGGCCGCGCGGTGGAAGGACAGCACCGACGCGTAACCGCCGACCAGGAAGAAGATGCCGAGCATCTGGAGCACCCAACTGGCGGGCGCCAGGGCGGCGAACGAGGACAGCGGGCTGGCGTTGTGCAGCGCGCCGTCGGCGTCGAGCGTGAAGCCGCCGAGCAGCCAGTGACCGGTCGGCACGGCGAGCAGCGCGAGGGCGCGCAGACCGTCGATCGCGCGGTCGCGGTGGGCGGGCGTACGGCCCTCTATGGTGCGCACGGCCTTGCGGACGGGGGCCAGGAGCGGGGCCGGGAGCGGGGTGGCCATGGGGGCCTCTTTTCGCGGTGTCGAAAGGGCGGGAAGGACCGGTGGCGGTGGGCGGGGCGGCCGCGCCCGTCAGCGCACCCGGTCGTAGCGGCCGAGCGCGATGTCGGCGAAGTTGCGCAGCGAGTCCGTACCGGGCGCGAGATAGCCGGTGTGTCCCTCGGCCGTCCGCGCGGGCACCCGGCGCGCGCCGAACTCCGGGTCGGTCGGGTCCGTACCGTGGCCCAGGCCCAGGAACTCGACGTGCGGCACGTTGCCGATCCAGTCGGAGGCGTCGCGGGCGGCCCACACCCGGGCGGTGGTGCGCAGCGCCGCCGCGCTGTCCGTCCGCATGCCGGGTGAGCCGAAGACGATCAGGTCGGAGATCCGTCCCCGCTCCAGGTCCGGTACGGCCAGGGCGCAGACCACCGATCCGTAGCTGTGGCACAGCAGGGCCGGGGCCGGTACGCCGACCGCGGCCAGCCCGTCCAGGAAGCGGGCCAGGCGCGGGGCGCCGGCCTCCGCGAGGCGGCCGGTCGCGGCGTCCGGGCCGAGGCCGAGCGGGGTGGTGTAACCGGTCCAGGCGATCGCGGCCGTACGGACGCCGGGCGCTTCGGCGGCCATCCGGGCCCGCAGCGACTTGGCCATGCCGGACGGCGTGCCGTACGGGTCGCGCGCCCGGTCGGACGAGGACAGGTCGATGTCCGAGCCCGGCACGAACACGGACGTACGCCGCGCTGTCGCCAGATCCCCGAACACCTCGGCCACCTGGCCCCTGCCGCGCGGGTCGAAGGCGAGGATCTGGCGGCCGGGGCGGAGCAGTTCGGCGTAGCGGTCTGCCAGCCGGCGCGCTTCCTGGTGGTCCTGGAGCGTCCCGGCGGGGTCGGTGGCGCGGGCCAGCTGGCGCGCGCGTTCGGCCTTCAGCGCGAGGGCGTTGGCCTGGTAGCGCAGGGCGAGCGGCGCGCCGTCGAGGTTGCCCACCGTCAGTGGGTGACGCACCGTCAGTTCCTGGCGCTCGGCCTCGGTCAGCGAACGGAAGAACCGGGCGACCTCGGCCGGGGTCGCGGTCGCCGGGTCGGGCAGCCGCTTGCCGACGGAGTGGTCCGCGCGCCAGGCCGCGGCGCCGGGCGCGGGCCCGGTGACTGCGTCCTGGGTGGAACCCGCCGCCCAGCCGCCGGTACCGCCGACGACCGCCGCCGCCAGTGCGACCGCGACGAGCGTGCGCCTACCGCGTTGTGTGGACCGGCGCGGCTTGGACATGGTGGGGTCTCCCTCTTCCGTTGGTGTGGCGGAGGGAAACGTAAGAAGCGGGTGGGTGACGGCACGTCACACCGCGGAGCCAACTGTCCGCTGATACCGGGGTAGGGGGTCCGCGCCGCGCTCGTCCTCCAGCACGACCGGCCACCCCCAGCCCCCATCGGGGGGTTAGCCCCACCCCGGCCGCACCGACCGGGCCGGGGGAAGGGCCCCGGCCCTCAGTTCGCCCCCGGCGACACCAGCCCCGACTCGTAGGCGAAGATCACCGCCTGCGCGCGGTCGCGCAGCTCCAGCTTGGCCAGCACCCGGCCGATGTGGGTCTTCACGGTCTGCTCGGCGAGCACCAGCGACTCGGCGATCTCCTGGTTCGACAGACCGCGGGCGATCAGCTCCAGCACCTCCGTCTCACGCGGCGTCAGCCCGTTCAGCCGCAGCGCGGTGCGGTCCTTGCGGGGCGCGGGCCGCTGCCGGGCGAAGTCGGCGATCAGCCGCCGCGTCACGGACGGCGCGAGCAGCGCCTCGCCCGCCGCCACCACCCGTACCGCCGAGATCAGATCGGCCGGCGGCGCGTCCTTGAGCAGAAATCCGGACGCCCCGGCGCGCAGCGCCTCGTATACGTAGTCGTCCACGTCGAAGGTGGTGAGCATCAGCACCTTCGGCCGGTGCACCACGCCCGGCGGCGGGTCCAGCAGCTGCCGGGCCGCCTCCAGCCCGTCCATCTCCGGCATCCGGACGTCCATCAGCACCACGTCCGGGTGCGTACGGCGGCTCAGTTCGACACCCTGCGCGCCGTCCGGCGCGTCACCGACGACGTCGATGTCGCTCTGCGCGGCGAGCAGCGCGGCGAAGCCGGCGCGCACCATGGCCTGGTCGTCGACGATGATCACCCGAGTGGTCATGCGGGGTTATGGTCCTTTGCTGTTATGGGGAGTTGGGCGGCTACACGGAAGCCGCCGTCGGGCAGGGGCCCGGTGTCCAGGGTGCCGTCCACCAGGCGTACGCGCTCGCGCATGCCGACCAGGCCGTGGCCCGTACCGGAGGTCTCCAGCGGCTTTGCGGGGTGCGGCGGGGCGCTGTTGACGACCAGGACGGTCAGCAGGCCGCCCTCTTCGTCGACCGTGACCGACACGCGGGTGTGCGCGCCCGGTGCGTGGCGTACGACGTTGGCCAGCGCCTCCTGCACGATGCGGTACGCCGACAGGTCCACCGCGGACGCCAGGGCCACCGGCCCGTCGGGCAGCGTCAGCTCGACCGGCACCCCGGCCCGCACCGTGCCCTCGACCAGCTTCGCCACCTGCGCGAGACCGGGCTGCGGTGCCTTCTCCGGGCCGCCGTGCCGCTCCGTCTCCTCGCTGCGCAGCACGCCCAGCAGCCGCCGCATCTCGGCCAGCGACTCCCGCGCGGTGGCCGCGATCGTGCTGAACTCCTCCTGCGCGGCCTCCGGTATGCCGCTGATGCGGTACGGCGCGCTGTCCGCCTGGACCGTGATCACCGACATGTGGTGGGCCACGACATCGTGCAGCTCGCGCGCGATACGGGTGCGCTCCTCCAGCAGCGTGCGCATGGCGCGCTCGGCCTCGCTGATGTTCTCCTGCTCGATCAGCTTGCGCTGCGCGGCCCCGCGCTCCCGGAGCGCGGCGCCCACCAGCAGCACGACGCCGGAGAGGGTGAACATCAGCACCCAGGTGCCGTCGCCGTGGTTCGGCCGGACCATCTCGAAGAAGACGCTCACCGCGCCGGTCGCGCCCCAGACGGCCATCAGCGTGCGGCGGCGCTCGCGCAGCGAGAGCGCCAGCATCAGGACCAGATAGCCGACGATCACCGTGGGGGGCCAGGGCCAGACGTGGTCGTCGGTACTCGGCAGGAATCCCAGCACGATGCCGCCGGCGACATCCGCCGTGAAGATCACCCACCACGCCTGGAGCGGCCGGGCCACCGCCAGCAGCAGCGGCACCGTCTGGGCGATGGCCAGCGTGCCGGCCGGGCCGCCGCTGAGCCCGTAGTCGTTCATGAGCACGTTCACGGTCGTGGGCAGCAGCGAGACCATGAAGGCGAAGACGACCACGTACGGCAGCAGGCGCAGCCAGCGGTTCTGCACCTGGCCGAAGAGCGGGACACCGGGCCCCGTCGGCGTCCCGAGATCTTCGGCGAGGGTGCGCAACGCCTGCCGCCCGGCCCGCCGGAGGCGGGGGCGGAGATGGCGGAGGCCGTCCGTGCGGCGCGGTGGTGTGGTCTTCATGGCCTGGTCAGCGTAAGCGGCGTCCGGGCGCCGGGGCGTCATACCGGGGTGGGTGCTGCCGTCATACCGCGGTACGGGGGCGGTGGCGTCGTACCTCGGTACGGGCACGACGCGCTGCCTCGGCATGGGCGCGACGCGTGGCGGCCGTTGCCCCGTGGCGCTCCGCCGCCCTCCGCCCCGGCTACAACTCCGCCAGCAGCTCGGCCTTCTTCGACGTGAACTCGGCGTCCGTCAGGAGCCCCGCCGTGTGCAGCTCGCCCAGCTGCCGTATCCGGTCCGCGATATCGGCCGGATCGCGCCGCGTATCGTCGCGGGGCCGCACCGCCCGGCGCGGCCCCGCGTCTCCGTCGGGACCGGCGGCCCGTACGGCCTGGAGCACCGCGGCGGCGAACGGCAGCGACTCGTGCACCGGCCCGTACCCGAGCCCGAACACCACCGAGGCCGGGTCCTGGTCCGCCTCGCCGGGCCGCCGGCCCTCCGCGCCCTTCTCCACCAGCCGCAGATATCCGTTGCCCGACAGCACCCCGGCGCCGCCCTCCGGCGAGCGCCACTCCACCCCGGCCAGCCCGTCGACCGGGAAGCTCTGGTCGCCGCACTTCCACTTGGCCGACGAGGCCCCCGTCCAGAACCAGCGGAACGCGACCGCGCTGCCGTCGAACGACGCCTTGCCGTCGTACGCCTTGAAGGTCAGCGGCGGTTCCGGCGCGGCCACCAGGTGTTCCCCGGCGGGCCGCGCGGCGTCGGGCCCGAGCGCACCGCGCAGCTCGTCCCGGTAGTACTCGGCCAGGACCTCGCGCTCGGCGGGCAGCACCAGGCGGTAGGGGTCGAGATCCTCCTTGAGCTGGCCGGCCGCGGCCTCCAGCAGCGGGTCGGCGCCCGGCCGGGGCACCGCGCGCAGCACGACCGTGCCGCGCCTGCCCGGCGTCAGCTCGACGGACTTCAGCGCCTCGTACGGGACGCGCCGCTCGCCGAGCGCCTGGAAGAGCTTCGGCCTGCGGATCCCCCGTTCGAAGCGGATGAGCACGGAGTCCGTGTCGAACTCCCAGACGGCGTGAAAACCGGCCAGCACATCACCCATGCGGCTCATCGTAAGCGGCGGTCGCCCGCCCGTCCCCCTTCCGGACCTCATGCGCTACGCGCGTCAAGCCGCTTTTGCCCCATGCCGCCCGCGAGCCCGGTGCGTCCGGAGCGCGCGACCCGTGACTCCGGTATCCGGCACCGGAATCCGGTCCGGCGGCCCGGCCGGGGAGCGGCCCGCGCGCGGCCGGTGCTCCCGGCCCGCCACGCACCTGCCTTCCGGCCAGGGCGTTCCCTTCCCGGAGCCCGCCTCCGGGCGCCGCGGCTCAGGCAAGATCGGCCGAGCAGTCCCGGTCCTGCGGGGCGCAGTCCACCGAGGCGACCGAGCCCACCCCGATCATCGCGAAGTTGCGCAGGCTCTGTGTGCCGGGCTCGAAGTACCCGGCGTGTCCCTCGGCGCCGCGGGCCGACAGCACCCGCGAGCCGAAGGCCGGGGTGACCGGGTCGGCGCCGTGGCCGAGCCCGCCGACCTCCATGTACGGCACGTCCTGGATCCAGTCGTCGGCGTCCCGCATGGCCCAGACCCGGGCGTGCGTACCGAGCCCGGTGACGGTCTCCGACCGCATGCCGGGGCTGCCCGCCACCGCGATGTCGGTCACGGAGGACGGCAGCCGGTTGGCCGCGACGCCGCACACCACGGAGCCGTAGCTGTGGCACATCAGCGATACGGACGCGCTCTTCGGCAGCGCCCGGACCAGCGCGTTCAGCCGCAGCGCGCCCTGCGCGGCGAGCTGCCCGGTGGCGGCGTCGACCCCGAGCCCGGCGGGCGCGGTGTAGTCGGCCCAGGCGATCACCGCCGTACGGGCGTCGGCGCGGGCGGCGCGCTGCGCGTCGTAGAGCGACTTGGCCATGCCGGCGGGCGCGCTCGTGGCGCGCGCCGTGCGCTCGAAGGTGGCCAGGTTGGTGTCCACGCCAGGCACCACCACGGAGACGCGGTGGGCATGCCCCAGGTCGCCGAAGACCTCGGCGGCCCGGCCGCCGCCGGCCGGGTCGAAGGCGAGGATCTGCCGCCCCGCGGTGCCCATGGACTCGAAGCGGTGCATCAGGCGGCCCGCGTCCTGGCGGCCCACCGGCGTCAGCCGCTGGTCGTGCATCCGTTTGCGCGCCGCGTCGCCGGCCTGCCGCAACGCCTTCTTGTTGGCCCGGTAGCGCAGGTCCACAGGGGCGCCGCCCATGTTGCCGACCACCAGCGGGAAGCGGTCGGCGAGCGCGGCCCGGTCGGCGCGGCCGAGCGACCGGAAGAAGGCCGCGAGCGTGCCGGGCGCCGAGCCGGTGTCCGGCAGCCGGTGCCCCCGGAAGGAGGCGTGGTCCCAGGCGGCCCGCGCGGTGGCCAGCGGATTGGCGTCGTCCTTGGTGCCTCTGACGGCCGTCCAGCCGGTCATCGCGAGCATGACGAACACCACCACCAGGGCGAGTGCCGCACGCCAGGCGGTGGACTGCAGGAAACCGAAGGAGGGAGCGCCGAGCCCCGAGAACGAAGAAGTCACCGCGGGCCACCCTAGGAGACGGGGCGGGGCGCCCGCTCAGCCCGTGAGGGATATCACGTTTCGACCTGCGCATTTGGCGCCACAACGGACACGCCGCGAGGTGGGTCGGCGCTCAGACGTGCAGAAACATTCTCAGGTAGGTAGTCGGGTGGGGCGGGCTGGGGTGCGGTGTTCGGGGGTGCTGCGACTGGGTGCGCGGCGGCCGGGGGCACGGGCGGACCGCCGCGGCCGTCGGCTCACCGGCCGTGCCGCTCGCCGCCTACCGGCCCCGCCACTCACCGCTCACGGCCGGAACGATCTGCGCGAGGTACTCCTCCGTGATCTCGCGGATCGACTCCACGCTCACGTCCTCGCCCTCGCCCCACACCTTCCCGGCGATCCGCATCACCCCGCTGAACGCCGCCACGACGACCCGCGGGCGCGGGTCCGTCATCACGTCCACGCCCTCGCGCCGGGCGATGAGGCGGGCGATCTGCTCCTCCAGGATCGCGTAGCGGCGCCAGTGCGCGGAGACCAGCGCGGGCGTCGACTCGATCATCTGGTAGGTGCGCATGTGCAGTTCCAGCGGAATCACCGACTGGATCGCGCCGCCGATGTCGTCCCACGAGGACATCACGGCGTTGTGCAGCGCCTCCAAAGGCGCCTCGCCCTCCGGCCGCCGCTCCAGTTCCTCGGCGAAGCGCGCCTCCACCATCTCGTGGACGGCGAAGACGACCTCCTCCTTGCTCGCGAAGTAGCGGAAGAACGTGCGCTGCGAGACGTCGACGGCCTCGGCGATCTCGTCGATCGTCGTCTCTTCGTAGCCGTGCGCCGTGAACAGTTCGAGGGCGGAGCGGATCAGCGCGTCGCGGGTGCGCTGCTTCTTGCGCTCGCGCAGGCCGCCGGAAGGGGCGGGGGCGGGCCGCGCCGGACGCCCGGAGGCCGGGCCGGCGCCCGCGGAAGAAGTCGCGTCCCCGTCGCCCGGACCGGGTGACCAGGCGGTTTCAGGTCGTGTCACCTGCGGCGTGGAGGGAGTCATCCTGCGCCGCCTTTCTCGTTGTTGCCGCTGCTCAGAATACCTGTGAGCTAGATGACAGTTACCGACTCATGAATTGCTTTGTCAACTGTCAGTGGCTGACATTAGCCTCGGAGAATGAGCTCTCAGACCCCGGTTGCCCAAGCAGCACCGGACCTTCCCGTACCGGAGCCTCGCAAGGGACTCCGGGGCCATCCGTGGCTGACCCTGTTCTCCGTCGCGATCGGCGTGATGATGGTGGCCCTCGACGGGACCATCGTCGCCATCGCCAACCCGGCCATCCAGGCGGACCTGAAGGCGTCCCTCGCCGACGTCCAGTGGATCACCAACGGCTATCTGCTGGCCCTCGCCGTCTCGCTGATCACCGCCGGCAAGCTCGGTGACCGCTTCGGCCACCGGCAGACGTTCCTCATAGGCGTGGTGGGCTTCGCGCTCGCCTCCGGAGCGATCGGTCTGTCCGGCGAGGTCTCGCTGGTCATCACCTTCCGCGTGCTCCAGGGCATCTTCGGCGCGCTCCTGATGCCCGCCGCCCTCGGACTGCTGCGCGCCTCCTTCCCGGCCGAGAAGCTCAACATGGCCATCGGCATCTGGGGCATGGTCATCGGCGCCTCCACCGCCGGCGGCCCGATCGTCGGCGGCCTGCTCGTCGAGCACGTCAGCTGGCAGTCGGTGTTCTTCATCAACGTGCCGGTCGGTGTGCTCGCCCTGGTCCTGGGCCTGGTCATCCTCAAGGACCACCGCGCCCAGAACGCCCCGCGCTCCTTCGACATCCCCGGCATCGTGCTGCTCTCGGGTGGCATGTTCTGCCTCATCTGGGCCCTGATCAAGGCCGGTGCGTCGTCGTCTTCGCCGCCTTCGCGATCCTGGAGACCAAGGTCCGCGAGCCGCTGATCCCGCTGCGGATGTTCCGTTCCGTGCCGCTGACGGCCGGTACGGTCCTGATGGTGCTGATGGCCTTCGGCTTCATGGGCGGCCTCTTCTTCGTCACCTTCTACCTGCAGAACGTGCACGGTCTGAGCCCGGTCGACAGCGGCCTGCACCTGCTGCCGCTCACCGCGATGATGATCGTCGGTTCGCCCGCGGCGGGCGCGCTGATCACCAAGTTCGGCCCCCGTATCCCGCTCGTCGGCGGCATGGTCTGCACCGCCGTCGCCATGTTCGGCATGACGACGCTGACCACCGGCACCGGCACGCCGACCATGTCCCTGTGGTTCGCGCTGCTCGGCCTGGGCCTCGCGCCGGTCATGGTCGGCGCCACCGAGGTCATCGTCGGCAACGCGCCGCTGGAGCTCTCCGGCGTGGCGGGCGGCCTCCAGCAGGCCGCCATGCAGGTCGGCGGCAGCCTCGGTACGGCCGTGCTCGGCGCCGTGATGTCCAGCAAGGTCAGCTCGGACTTCGCGGGCAACTGGACCAAGGCGGGCCTGCCGGGCGCTCCGGACCCGGCCCTGAAGGCCGCCGCCGAGGTCGGCGCGGTGCCGCCGCAGGTGGCCCAGGCCCCGGGCATGACGCCGCAGATCGTCGACCGGATCGGCACCGCGGTGCACGACACGTTCGTCTCGGGCATGGGCCTGGCCTTCACCGTCGCCTGCGCCGTGTCGGTCGTCGCGGCCGTCGTCGCGCTCTTCACCAAGCGCGGCGCGAACGCGGAGGCGGGCGCGGGCGTCGGACACATCTGACCGTCCGCCGGACGACCGGGTCGCGTTGACGCGCGGTTCTCCGCACCCGCGCGTACGCTGACCGGGCCGTACGCCCGTGAACCGCGTCAACCGGCGTCCGTGCGGGCCCCGTTGAACGCCCGGCGGCAGCGCATCGCCTGTCCGGGTGGACCGATCCGTGCGGGCCTGGCGCCCGCCCCCGCACCCCGCCAAGCTCGGATCACCGACCCCGCGGCGGCCAACCGCCCGCCGCGGCAGCCCACTTCGTACTCCACGGGGGAGTGATCCACATGCGTACGGTCCACACCGGCCTCCTGATCGCGGGAGCCGCCGCACTGGCCGCCGCCCACCTCGGCGTCCCGCCCGCGCACGGCACGCCGCAGCCGCGGCCGCGGGCGCACACCGGCCCGGCCGCCGGGGACTGCGCCACCGGTCAGTTCTGCCTCTGGCCGGGCCGCGGCTTCAGCGGCGAGCGGCAGGTCCACGAACTGGCCGACACCGACATCGAAAGCTGCGTCACGCTGCCCGCCGGGGCCCGCGCCGCCTCCTTCGCCAACCGCACCGGGCGGCCGGTGACCACGTACCAGAGCGCCGAGTGCCAGGAGACCGGGGAGTTCGACACCTACCCGGGCGGCGGCAGCTGGGTGCCCGAATCCCCCTACCAGGTGCGGGCGTTCAAAATCTGGGAGCGCTGAGCGGGGGAGTGGAGGCGGCGACGCGGGGTACCCGGGTGGCGAGCCCGGACCACACGACCCTCGGGAGGGATGATGGCGGGCCTCGGACAGCACAGCCGTACGCGATGGCGTACCCACTCGCGCAAGACCCCCCGCTCACGGGGCCGGACGGGACCTCGGAGCGGGCCGGACCGCGCGACGCTGGGCGTGATCGGACTCATCTGCGCGGTCGCCGGATTCTTCATCCTCAGCATCGTCCTGGGACCGGTGGCCGTGCTCCTCGGGTGGCTCGCGATGGGCCGCCGGTGGAGTGCCGGAAGCCAGGCGCTCCCGGCACTGGTGGCTGTGGTCCTCGGTGCGATCGACACGGTGCTGGCGATCATCCGGATCGCCGGCGTCGCCGCGGGCTTCCCGGTCTGACCGGGCCCCGCGGCAGCCGTAGGCGATCACCTGTCCGTCACCGGGCATCCGGCGGCGGACGGGACCACCGGAACAGCAGAGCGCGGCGCCCCCGGCCGGAGAGTTCCGGCCGGGGGCGCCGCGCTGTGGCTCTACGAGCCGCTGACGGTAGCGGGACGCCTACGCGTCGCCGCCCGCCTCGCCGGCCTCGGCGGCGGCGACGTCCAGCAACTGGTAGCGGTCGATCGCCTGCTTCAGCAGCGAACGGTCGACCTTGCCCTCCTTGGCCAGCTCGGTGAGCACGCCGAGCACGATCGACTGCGCGTCGATGTGGAAGAAGCGGCGGGCCGCGCCACGCGTGTCCGCGAAGCCGAAGCCGTCGGCGCCCAGGGACTGGTAGGTGCCCGGCACCCAGCGCGCGATCTGGTCCGGAACCGCCCGCATCCAGTCGGAAACGGCCACCTTCGGGCCCTCGGCGTCGGCCAGCTTCTGCGTCACGTACGGGACGCGCTGCTCCTCCTCCGGGTGGAGCAGGTTGTGCTCCTCGGCCTCCACCGCGTCGCGGCGCAGCTCGTTCCAGGAGGTCGCCGACCAGACGTCCGCCTTGACGTTCCACTCGTCGGCCAGGATCTGCTGGGCCTCCAGCGCCCACGGCACCGCCACGCCGGAGGCGAGGATCTGGGCCGCGTGTTCGCCCTTCTCGCCCTGCTTGAAGCGGTACAGGCCCTTGATGATGCCCTCGGCGTCCACGTCCGCCGGCTCGGCCGGGTGCTGGATCGGCTCGTTGTAGACGGTGAGGTAGTAGAAGACGTCCTCGCTGTTCTCGCCGTACATCCGGCGCAGACCGTCCTTGACGATGTGCGCGATCTCGTACCCGTACGCCGGGTCGTAGGCGACACACGCCGGGTTGGTCGAGGCGAGCAGCTGGGAGTGGCCGTCCGCGTGCTGGAGGCCCTCACCGGTCAGGGTCGTACGGCCGGCGGTCGCACCCAGCACGAAGCCGCGCGCGAGCTGGTCGGCCATCTGCCAGAACTGGTCACCGGTCCGCTGGAACCCGAACATCGAGTAGAAGACGTAGACCGGGATCAGCGGCTCGCCGTGCGTGGCGTAGGCGGAGCCCGCCGCGATCAGCGAGGCGGTGCAGCCGGCCTCGGTGATGCCGTCGTGCAGCATCTGGCCGGTCGGCGACTCCTTGTAGGCCAGCAGCAGTTCGCGGTCGACCGACTCGTAGATCTGGCCCAGCGGGTTGTAGATCTTCGCGGACGGGAAGAACGCGTCCATGCCGAAGGTGCGGTACTCGTCGGGCGCGATCGGCACGAAGCGCTTGCCGATCTCCTTGTCCCGCATGAGGTCCTTCAGGACCCGCACGAACGCCATGGTCGTGGCGATCTTCTGCTGACCGGAACCCTTCTTCGCGCCCGCGTACGCCTTCTCGTCCGGCAGCGGCAGCGGCTTGGCCCGCACGACGCGGGTCGGCACATAGCCGCCCAGCGACTTGCGGCGGTCGTGCATGTACTGGATCTCTTCGGAGTCGCGGCCCGGGTGGTAGTACGGCGGCAGGCCGTCCTCCAGGTCCTTGTCCGGGATCGGCAGGTGCAGCCGGTCGCGGAAGCCCTTGAGGTCCTCGACCGTCAGCTTCTTCATCTGGTGGGTCGCGTTGCGGCCCTCGAAGTTCGGGCCGAGCGTCCAGCCCTTGACGGTCTGCGCGAGGATCACCGTCGGCTGGCCCTTGTGGGCCTTGGCCGCCGCGTACGCCGCGTAGATCTTCTTGTGGTCGTGACCGCCGCGGCCCAGGTGCTGGATCTGGTGGTCGGTCATGTTCTCGACCATCGCGCGCAGGCGGTGGTCGTCGCCGAAGAAGTGCTCGCGGATGTACGCGCCGGTCTCCGTCGCGTACGTCTGGAACTGGCCGTCCGGGGTCGTGTTCAGCTTGTTGACCAGGATGCCGTCGCGGTCCTGGGCCAGCAGCGGGTCCCAGCTGCGGTCCCACACCAGCTTGATCACATTCCAGCCGGCGCCGCGGAACTGCGACTCCAGCTCCTGCATGATCTTGCCGTTGCCGCGGACCGGGCCGTCCAGGCGCTGCAGGTTGCAGTTGACCACGAAGGTCAGGTTGTCCAGGCCCTCGCGCGCGGCGATGGACAGCTGGCCGAGCGACTCCGGCTCGTCCATCTCGCCGTCGCCCAGGTAGGCCCACACGTGCGAGTCGGAGGTGTCGGCGATGCCGCGCGCCTCCATGTAGCGGTTCATCCGGGCCTGGTAGATCGCGCCGAGCGGGCCGAGGCCCATCGAGACGGTCGGGAACTCCCAGAAGTCCGGCATCAGCCGCGGGTGCGGGTAGCTGGACAGGCCGTTGGGGAACTTGGACTTCTCCTGGCGGAAGGCGTCCAGCTGCGTCTCGGTGAGGCGGTCCAGCAGGTAGGCGCGGGCGTACACGCCGGGCGAGGCGTGGCCCTGGAAGAAGATCTGGTCGCCGCCCTTGCCGTCGTCCTTGCCCCGGAAGAAGTGGTTGAAGCCCACGTCGTAGAGGGAGGCGGAGGACGCGAAGGTGGCGATGTGGCCGCCGACGCCGATACCGGGGCGCTGCGCCCGCGAGACCATGACCGCGGCGTTCCACCGGGTGGCGTTCAGGACCTTGCGCTCGATCTCCTCGTTGCCGGGGAAGAACGGCTCGTCCTTGGTCGCGATGGTGTTGACGTAATCCGTGCTGCGCATCTCGGGCACGGCCACGCGCTTCTCGCGGGCACGCTCGATCAGGCGGAGCATGAGGTAGCGGGCACGTTCCCGGCCTCGCTCATCGACGGCTGCGTCGAGCGAGTCGAGCCATTCCTGGGTCTCTTCGGGATCGAAGTCCGGGACCTGGCTGGGAAGGCCGCCAATGATGATCGGGTTGCGATCGGATCCGGAAGCCACGCTGTTCCTTCGCTGTTCGGTATTGCTCTGCTTGGTGTCGCGCCGTCTTCCATCGTGTACCGGCTCGCCGGGATACGTCATCTCTACCGGTGGGTAACCACTCCCTAAGAGACGGGCGCTGAAAGGCCGGTTTTTCAGGTCGGCCAAATCGCAACCATACGCCCACGCCGAAACCGGCTGCCGTACGGTCGTGCGAACCCCGAAGAGGGGTACGGGTGCGGGGTGGCGACCCCCAAAGGGCGCAGTCCCCTCTCAAAACTACATAAAGACCACGAAACGGTGTGGGGTGAATCACTTCCCGCCGTGCGCGCGGGGTCGCAGTTGCGGCGAGACGGCGGTAAACGTCACCGTTTCGACGGTCTCGGCCGCCGGGTACTTGCGCGATCCGCCCGGCCCGTGTGGACTACGCCCAATGCCCCGCGCGTGCGTGGGTGCAAGCCATTTACCGAAACATGACAGGAGGCAATCCGTGAGCGCGACCGCGGACCACGCGGAGGAGCGGACCAACCCGGCCATCAAGCTGGGGTTCGAGCCCGGACAGGTGGTCCAGGAGATCGGCTACGACGACGACGTCGAGCAGGAGCTCCGCGAAGCCATTGAGGCCGTGATCGGCCAGGAGATCGTTGACGAGGACTACGACGACGTCGCCGACGTCGTGGTGCTGTGGTTCCGCGATGACGACGGCGACCTCACGGACGCGCTGGTGGATGCCATCGGTCTGATCGACGAGGGCGGCGAGATCTGGCTGATGACGCCCAAGACCGGCCGTGACGGGTACGTCGAGCCGAGCGACATCAATGAAGCCGCGCAGACCGCGGGCCTGAGCCAGACCCGGAGCATCAACGCGGGCAAGGACTGGAGCGGCAGCCGCCTGGTCACCCCCAAGGGCGCCAAGTCCGGCAAGCGCTGAGCCGCGCCCCCACGATCCGTACCCAGCCCTCCGCCGGGTGATCCGGTGGGGGGCTCGGTGTGTGCACGCCGGCGCGTAGGGTTGGCCGCAACCTGTTGGAATCCGCCGGAGCGGCCGTCGGCGGCGGTGCCCGTACGTACGCCGGGAACGGCGTCCGGGCACGGCGGCGCGCCCGCTCACGGCGTCTGCGAAGGGAACGGTCCCCATGGCGATCGAGGTCGGCACGAAGGCTCCGGATTTCGAGCTGAAGAACCAGCACGGCGAGCTGGTCAAGCTCTCCGACTTCCGCGGCGAGAAGGCCGTCGTCCTCCTCTTCTACCCCTTCGCCTTCACCGGCGTGTGCACCGGCGAGCTGTGCGCCCTGCGCGACGAGCTGCCGAAGTTCGTCAACGACGACGTGCAGCTGCTGGCCGTCTCCAACGACTCGCCCTTCTCGCTGCGCGTCTTCGCCGAGCAGGAGGGCCTGGAGTACCCGCTGCTGTCGGACTTCTGGCCGCACGGCGAGGCGTCGCGGGCGTACGGCGTCTTCGACGAGGAAAAGGGCTGCGCGGTGCGCGGGACCTTCATCATCGACAAGGAGGGCGTGGTGCGCTGGACGGTCGTCAACGGCCTGCCCGACGCCCGTGACCTCAACGACTACCTCAAGGCGCTCGACACCCTCTGACCGGGGCGCGCGCCGGGCCGGCCGGACGGCCCGGGCCGCGACATCGAAGCGGTGTCCGGACCGGAACCTGTAATCGGTGGGAACCGGTCACTAGGATCAAATCGTTGATCCGATGCCATGCACGATGGGGGCGCAAAGCATTTCGTACCCCTCGAACCCAAGGAGGACTCGTGGGAGTCAGCCTCAGCAAGGGCGGCAACGTCTCGCTGACGAAGGAAGCCCCCAATCTGACCGCGGTCGTCGTCGGTCTGGGCTGGGACGCCCGTACCACCACCGGTACGGACTTCGACCTGGACGCCAGCGCCCTGCTGACCAACGACCAGGGCAAGGTCGCCAACGACCAGAACTTCGTGTTCTTCAACAACCTGAAGAGCCCGGACGGCTCGGTCGAGCACACCGGCGACAACATCACCGGTGAGGGCGAGGGCGACGACGAGCAGATCAAGGTGAACCTGGCCGCGGTGCCGGCCGACGTCGCCAAGATCGTGTTCCCGGTGTCGATCTACGACGCCGAGAACCGCCAGCAGAGCTTCGGCCAGGTCCGCAACGCCTTCATCCGCGTCGTGAACCAGGCCGACGGCAACGAGCTCGCGCGCTACGACCTGAGCGAGGACGCCTCGACCGAGACCGCCATGGTCTTCGGCGAGCTGTACCGCAACGGCGCGGAGTGGAAGTTCCGTGCCATCGGTCAGGGCTACGCCTCGGGCCTGCGCGGCATCGCGCAGGACTTCGGCGTCAACGTCTGACCGGAGTCACCTTCCGCGCCCGGCGCCGTACACCCCTGTCCCGGGGCGTACGGCGCCGGGCGTGCTTGAAGCCCGTACGCCCCCGTACGGGACGCGGACCCCGGAGAGCGGCGTGCGCGCACCGCGCACGGTCCACGCGCGCGCCGTCAAGGTGCCGTATCCAGGGCCGTGTCCTGTCGTACGGGCGGTGTACGAACCCGTAGAAAGCCGTGGACCACCGCGGCACCACCGTCACCGGGGAGGATGCGAACACCATGGGCGTCACGCTCGCAAAGGGAGGCAACGTCTCCCTCTCCAAGGCCGCGCCGAATCTCACGCAGGTCATGGTCGGCCTGGGCTGGGACGCGCGCTCGACCACGGGAGCGCCGTTCGATCTGGACGCCAGCGCGCTGCTGTGCAGGTCGGGGCGGGTGCTCGGGGACGAGTACTTCGTCTTCTACAACAATCTCAAGAGCCCGGACGGCTCGGTCGAACACACCGGCGACAACCTCACGGGTGAGGGCGAGGGGGACGACGAGTCGATTCTCGTCGACCTGAGCAAGGTTCCCGCCGAGGTCGACAAGATCGTATTTCCGGTCTCGATCCACGAGGCGGATCTGCGCGGCCAGAGCTTCGGCCAGGTCAGCAACGCTTTCATCCGGGTCGTCAATCAGGCCGACGGCAGTGAGCTGGCGCGTTACGACCTCAGCGAGGACGCTTCCAGCGAAACGGCAATGATCTTCGGTGAGGTCTACCGGTACAGCGGTGAATGGAAGTTCCGCGCGGTGGGCCAGGGGTACGCGTCGGGGTTGCGAGGCATCGCTCTAGACTTCGGGGTCAACGTTTCGTAAAGGCGCCGCGCGCCCAGCGCGGGGGACCCCACACAGCGAGGGAATGGGTTAGGCAGTGCTCCTGAGAACCTTTGGCTGGTCGTTCGCCATCACGGCGGCGGGCCTGGCCTTGGCCGGCGTCCTCTGGGGGTGGCAGGGGCTCGCGATCGTCGGCATCCTGTCGATCCTGGAGATCTCGCTCTCGTTCGACAACGCGGTCATCAACGCCGGCATTCTGCGCAAGATGAACGCCTTCTGGCAGAAGATCTTCCTGACCGTCGGCATTCTGATCGCCGTCTTCGGCATGCGTCTGGTCTTCCCGGTGGTCATCGTCGCGATCACCGCGAAGATGGGGCCGATCGAGGCCGTCAACCTGGCGATCAACGACAAGCCGCAGTACGAACACCTGGTCACGGCGGCCCACCCGGCCATCGCGGCCTTCGGCGGCATGTTCCTGCTGATGATCTTCCTCGACTTCATCTTCGAGGAGCGCGAGCACAAGTGGCTGGGCTGGCTGGAGCGGCCGCTCGCCAAAATGGGCAAGCTGGACATGCTGTCCGTCATCATCGCGCTGGTCGTCCTGCTGGTCACGGCCATGACGGTGGCCACCGACGTCGCGCACGGCGGCGGTGACAAGAGCGCGACGGTGCTGCTCTCCGGCGTCGCCGGCCTGCTCACGTATCTGGTCGTGGGCGGCATCTCCGGCTACTTCGAGGACAAGCTGGAGGAGGCCGAGGACGACGAGGACGACGACGCCCCGGCGGCGAAGGCGGCCGTGGTATCCGGGGGCGCCGGCTCGAACGGCGCGGCCTCGAAGAGCTCGGTCTCGGGCGTGGGACTGGCCGGCAAGGCCGCGTTCTTCATGTTCCTCTACCTGGAGGTCATCGACGCGTCGTTCTCCTTCGACGGCGTCATCGGCGCCTTCGCCGTCACCAACGACATCTTCGAGATGGCGCTGGGTCTGGGCATCGGCGCGATGTACATCCGTTCGCTGACGGTCTTCCTGGTCCGCAAGGGAACCCTGGACGACTACGTCTACCTGGAGCACGGCGCGCACTACGCCATCGGCGCGCTGGCGGTCATCCTGCTCGCCTCGATCAAGTACGAGATCCCCGAGGTTGTCACCGGCCTGGTCGGAGTCGGCCTGATCGTGCTGTCGTTCTGGTCGTCCGTGCGCAAGAACCGGCTGGAAGGCAAGCCCGGGGCGGACTCCCGGGCAGAGCCGGAAGTCACCTCCGGAGTGTGACGAGGGGCTGATTGAGGAACGCTCTCTGCGGGGCGGCCATGGAGTGCTCACTCCATGGCCGCCCCGCGGCCGTACCGGGCCATGGGGCGGCCGGGTACGGCGGCAGCAGGCAGCAAGTCGGGCCGTGGGCCATCGGGGCGGGCGGCCTTCGAGTCGGATCGATGGGGTGGGGCAAGGTGTCGTTCTTCGACAATTGGCGGCGGGGCGGGGCGCCGAAGTTCGAAGCCGGTGGCGCGTCGTACGTGGTCGAGTTGACCAAGCGCAACCCGGTGGTCTCGCTGACCAAGCAGGGCGCGGCCTCCGGGCACCTGCGGGTCAATCTCTCGTGGCAGATGCGCACGAGCGACATCGGCATGCGCGGCTCACAGCGCGGCGGCAGCCTGCTGCGCAATCCCGGCAAACTGTTCAAGCCGGAGGTGGTGCAGGCGCAGGGGCCGGCGGTCGTCAAGATCGACCTGGACCTGGCCTGCCTGTACGAGCTCAAGGACGGCACCAAGGGCGTGGTGCAGCCGCTGGGAAATTTCCTCGGTGACATCAACGCCGCGCCGTATGTGAAGCTCAGCGGCGACGACCGGTTCGGCTCACCCTCCGGTGAGACGCTCTACATCAACCTCGACCACCGCGACGAGATCAAGCGCCTGCTGATCTTCGTCTACATCTACGACGGCACCCCGGCCTTCGACCGGACCCACGCCGTCGTGACGCTCTACCCGAGCAGCGGCCCCCGGGTGGAGATCAGCCTCGACGAACGGGCGCCCCAGGCCCGCTCCTGCGCCATCTTCATGCTGGAGAACAACAAGGGCGACCTGACCGTCCGCCGCGAGGTCAAATACGTCTACGGCTTCCAGTCCGAACTGGACCGGCTGTACGGCTGGGGTCTCCAGTGGGGGCGGGGGTACAAGTCGAAGGTGTGAGAGACGGGGTGGCGAGGCGCGGGGGAAACGTCACGGCGGGGGCGTGCGGTTTGGTGTCCGCGTGTGGGCCGGGGCTTGCGCGCATGCTCGTGGCCGTGGCCGTGCTCGTGCGGGCTGATGCTTGTGTGGTTTTCGCTCGTAGGGTGCCGTGCTGCCCGCCGACCGTAGGTGCGCTCTCCTGAGGCGGCGGGCTGCCGGTCGCCGGTCAGCGGTGCTGGAACTGCGGTCCCTGCGGCGGCAGGACGAAGTTCGGGTCCGGACCGGGGCCCGGGGGCTGCTGTGGATAGCCGTAGGCCGGAGGGGCCGGGACGGCCGGGGCCGCCGGTCCCGTCGGATACGGCTGGTGTTGAGGCTGCTGCGGAGGCTGCGGATAGCCGTAGGCGGGCTGCGACTGCGGCTGCTGCGGCATCGGGCCGGGATACCCGTACGCGGGCTGGGCAGGCGGCTGTGCCGGGGGTGGCGGGAACTGCGGCGCGTTGGGCGGGTAGCCGTAGCCGCCACCGGCGGGTTGCTGCTGGGGTGGGAATGCAGCAGCCGGTGCCCCTGCGGGCGGTGCCGTGGACGGCGGAGTGCTCGCGGGCGGGGCGGCGGGAGGCGACAGGGGGAAGGAGTCCGGCTCTGCCTGGGAGGGCGGTGTGGAGGGGGTCGGGGCTGGAGGCGATGCCGGGGTCGGAGGCGATGTCGGGGCCTGCGATGGGTCCGGGTCGGGGAGGTGCTGGGTGGCGGCCTCGGGGTGCGGGGCGGCCGAGGGGGCATCTGCTTCGCGGGGGGTGCTTGCCGCTGCTGCAGTGCTGGTGGCGGTGGGTGCTGTGCTGCCGGCCGGTGCTGCGCTGCCGGTGGGGGTTGCGCTGCTGGTCGCTGCGGCGTCGCCGGGCGTGGTGGCGGGCGTGAGTGCGGGCGTACCTGCGGAAGTGCCGGAGGCGCCCGTGGGCGTTGCGCCTGTGGGCGTCGTGGCCGGACTCGGGGCGGACGGCCTGGAAGCGGCCGTGCCGGTATCGGCGGCCGCGGCGTCGTCGTCCTCCTCCACCGAGATCCCGAACTCGGTGGCCAGACCGTTCAGCCCCTGCTCGTACCCCTGCCCCAGCGCCCGGAACTTCCACCGATCATCGCGCCGGTACAGCTCGCCGCAGATCAGCGCCGTCTCCTTGCCCGTCTCCGGCACCACGTCGAACACCGCGATCGGCTCGTCCTCCCCGGACGAGGCGTCGTAGAGCAGTACGCGCAGGTCCCGCACATGGGCAAAAGTTCCGCCGTCCGCCGACGCGGTGAGCATGACACGGTCCACCGACGCTTCGAGGGCGGACAGATCCGCCTCGATCGTGTCCGCCAGCCCGTCGGTCAGCCGCGTCTTCGGCAGGTGCCGCACCAGGCCGCTGGGGTGGCGGGGCTGGTTGTAGAAGACGAAGTCCGCATCGGAACGCACGCGGCCGTCGGCGGCGAGGAGCAGGGCCGAGGCATCGACATCGGGCACCCCGGCGCCGGGCGTCCAGCGCACTACGGCCCGTACCGCCGTGGTGTCGAGGGGTACGTTCGACCCTTTCAGCATCGCGTGCGTCATGTCCGTAATCCTGCCTTCCCGGAGGTCGGAGGGACAACGCGGGGGCCTCACCGGCGTGGCCCGGCCGGCCTCCGCGACACCCGGCCGTCGCGTGCGGGTTACGTGCTTTTCACCCCGGCGGGAACTTTCCCGTCGCGGCCACACGTACGATTACCGGCCGGATCCAGACAGCGAGTCGCCGCGGGGTGGCCCCGGCCCCGCCTGCTCACGGGGAGTTCTATGCGTCATTTTGGGCACCTTGCGCCCGATATCCGGAACGCTTTGTTCCACAAGGAGCCGGTCGAGTTCACCGCCGACTCCCCGCCCGGCACGCTCTCGGTGGCCCTCGGCGCGACGCTCTACAGCCCCGCCACCCGCCCCAAGCTCGCCGAGGACATCGTCAAACAGGCAGGCCGGGGCGTGGTGTCCATGGTGCTCTGCCTGGAGGACTCCATCAGCGACGCCGATGTGGTGGCCGGCGAGGAGAACCTCGTGCGGCAGTTCGCGGCCCTCGCCGAGGAATCGGGGGACGGTACGGACCTCCCGCTGCTCTTCATACGGGTCCGCGCGGCGGCCCAGATACCGGATCTGGTGGGCCGACTGGGTCCCGCCGTGCGGCTGTTGTCTGGATTCGTACTGCCCAAGTTCACCGAGGAGCGAGGCGTTCCGTTCCTGGAGGCGCTGGCCGGCGCGGAGGCGGACTGCGGGCGGCGGCTGTTCGCGATGCCGGTGCTGGAGTCGCCCGAACTGCTCCACCTGGAGACCCGCGGCGAAACGCTGCGGGGCATAGCGCGCACGGTGGACAAATACCGTGACCGGATACTGGCCCTGCGCCTCGGCGTCACCGACTTCTGCTCGGCCTACGGCCTGCGCCGGGCCCCCGACATGACCGCGTACGACGTGCAGATCGTCGCGTCCGTGATCGCCGATGTGGTGAACGTGCTCGGCCGGGCGGACGGCACCGGGTTCACAGTCACCGGTCCGGTGTGGGAGTACTTCCGCCTCCACGAGCGGATGTTCAAGCCGCAGCTGCGGCAAAGCCCCTTCCTGGGCCGGGCGGAGGAACTCCGGACGGCCTTGATCGAGCACGACATGGACGGTCTGCTCCGCGAGATCGAACTCGACCGCGCCAACGGCCTGCAGGGCAAGACCTGCATCCACCCCTCGCACGTGGCGCCGGTGCACGCGCTCTCGGTCGTCAGCCACGAGGAGTTCAGCGACGCGGTGGACATCCTGCGGCCCGAGCGGGGCGCCGGCGGTGTCCTGCGCTCCGCGTACACGAACAAGATGAACGAGATCAAACCGCACCGGGCCTGGGCCGAACGGACCCTCCTGCGGGCCGAGGCGTTCGGCGTGGCCCGCGAAGGCGTCGGCTTCGTGGAACTGCTGACGGCGAGCCTCCCGCACACCTGACGCGGCGCACGCCTCGGAAACCGGGACGGCTGCCGCCCCACCGGGCCGAGGACACCCAGGAAGCGACGAACGATGACGACGACGGCGGAAGAGACGAAGGAGACGGGCGCAGTGGTGTGGACGGGAGAGTGGGTCGCGCAGCGGCTCGGTGTCTCGCTGAGCGGCGGGCCCGAGCTGCCCCGGCTGCTGGGCCTGGCGCTGCGGCGCAACCCCAAGCGGGCTCATCTGCTGGTGTCGAACGTGCTCGGCAAGCACGTACCGCAGCGGCCGGAAGCGGTCCACGGCGCGGGGCTCGGCCTGGGGCGCCGGGTCCGGGAACTGCTGGGCGACACGGACGCGGCGCGCGCCGTCGTCCTGGGCTACGCGGAGACCGCGACGGGGCTCGGCCACAGCGTGGCCGACGGACTGGCGCTCGCGCCGTATCTGCACTCCACGCGGCGGCCGGTCGAGGGAGTGGCACAGGCGGGCGGCTTCGAGGAGGAGCACAGCCACGCGACCTCGCATCTTCTGCTCCCCGAGGACCCGTCGTTGCTGGCCGGGGACGGCCCCCTGGTCCTTGTGGACGACGAGTTCTCCACCGGCCGTACGGTCCTGAACACCATCAAGGCCCTGCACGCCCGCTTCCCGCGCGAGCGGTACGTCGTCGTCGCCCTGGTCGACATGCGCTCGGAGGCGGACCGCAATCACTTGGACAAGTTCGCCGCCGACCTGGGCGCACGGGTCGATCTCATATCCCTGGCCGCCGGAGACGTACAGCTCCCGGCCGACGTACTCGAACGGGGCCAGGCTCTCGTCGCGGCCCACCTGGACGCTGCGCGGACGGAAGCGTCTGGTGCGTCGGGGGCTGTGGCCGCTTCCAACGAGGGTGCGGCTTCGGGTGGGGGCCCGGTCTCGGGTGGGGACGTGGCTCTGGTTGGGGGCGCGGCCTCGGGTGGTACCGCGGCCGCAGCCTCGGCCGGTACTGCGGCCGCAGTCGGTCCCAAGGGGTGGCCGCTCCCCGAGCGCATCGACCTCGGCTGGCCCGCGAGCGTGCCGGACGGCGGTCGGCACGGCTTCACGCCCGCCCACCGGGCCCTCCTGGAAGCCGCGCTCCCCGACATGGCAGCCCGTGTCGCCGACCGGCTCGCCGGTGCCCGCAGGGTGCTGGTGCTTGGCAACGAAGAGCTGATGTACGCGCCGCTGCGCCTCGCCGGCGCCCTGGACGATGCGACACCGGCCGAGGTCTGCTTCTCGACCACCACCCGCTCGCCGGTCCTCGCCGTGGACGATCCCGGCTACGCCATCCGCACCCGGCTGACCTTCCCCGCCCACGACCGGCCGGCCGACGGGCCGGGGGAGCGGTACGCGTACAACGTCGCGCCAGGTACGGACCCGCGACGCCGCTTCGACGCGATCGTCGCCGTCACCGACTCGCACGGCGACACTCCGGAACTCCACGGCCCCGACGGCCTCCTGGCGCAGCTCACCGCCCACACCGACCGGCTGCTGCTCGCCGTCGTTCCCTCCTACACACCGGCGTACGCGCTGCCGCAGACGCCGGAGCCCGCTCCGCAGCCCACGCCCGACGCCACGCGACGACAGGTCTGACCGATGCCCCTCCCCGAGCCGCTGCGCGGCCCCGCCTTCTCCTCCTACGCCCCCGACGAGGTCGGCTGGCTGCTCCAGGACCTGTCCTCGGTCAGCCTGGAAGCGCCGACCGAGGAGCGCGAGGAGGCGATTCAGGCCGGTGGCGCGCACTACGCCGAATCGCTGCCCGTCGAATACCAGCCGAGCGAGCAGTACCAGGCGCTGTTCCACAGCGCTCTGGCGACCTCCGCCGCCCGCATCGCGCGCGCCGTCGGCACCGTCACGGAAACCGTGCTCGCCGAGCGCTCCCCGCGGCCGGTACTGGTTTCCCTGGCCCGCGCCGGCACCCCGGTGGGCGTCCTGATGCGCCGCTGGGCACAGCACGCCGACGGGCTCGATCTGCCGCACTACGCCGTCTCGATCGTGCGCGGCCGCGGCATCGACACCACCGCCCTGCGCTGGCTGGCCGCCCACCACGATCCGACGGACGTCGTCTTCGTCGACGGCTGGACGGGCAAGGGTGCCATCACCCGCGAACTCGCGGAAGCGCTGCGGGACTTCCCCGGCTTCGATCCGAGGATCGCCGTCCTCGCCGATCCCGGTGGCTGTGTGGAGACCTACGGCACCCGCGACGACTTCCTCATCCCGTCCGCGTGCCTCAACTCCACCGTCTCCGGCCTGATCTCGCGCACCGTACTGCGCGACGACCTCGTGGGGCCCGACGACTTCCACGGCGCCAAGTTCTACCGCGAGCTGGCCGGCGCCGATCTGTCGCGGACGTTCGTCGACACGGTCGCCGCGCGCTTCGACGAGGTCGCCGAGCAGGTCGCCTCCGACGTGAAGGAACTGGCCGCCGCCGACCGGACGCCCACGTGGGCGGGCTGGGCCGCGGTCGAGCGGATCAGTGAGGCGTACGGCATCCACGACGTCAATCTCGTGAAGCCGGGGGTCGGCGAGACCACGCGGGTACTGCTCCGGCGGGTCCCCTGGAAGATTCTGGCCCGGCGCGGCGCCGGTACGGACCTTGATCATGTGCGTCTCCTGGCTGAACAGCGGGGCGTACCCGTCGAAGAGGTCGACGAACTCCCCTACTCCTGCGTGGGGTTGATCCATCCCCGCTACACGCGGGGCGCGACGGGTGCGGACGGCAAGGCGGTGACCGCGCTGTGAGCACACTCGTCGCCAGCGACCTGGACCGCACCCTCATCTATTCGGCCGCCGCGCTGGACCTGGCCATGCCCGACGCCGAGGCGCCGCGCCTGCTCTGCGTCGAGGTCTACGAGCGCAAACCGCTCTCCTACATGACCGAGACGGCGGCCGGGCTGCTGGCCACACTTGCCGACACCACCACGTTCGTCCCGACGACCACACGCACCCGTGAGCAGTACGGGCGCATCCACCTCCCGGGCCGCGCACCACGCTTCGCCATCTGCGCGAACGGCGGCCACCTGCTCGTGGACGGTGAGTCCGACCGCGACTGGCAGCGCACCGTCGCCGCGCGGCTGACCGAGGAGTGCGCCACGCTCGACGAGGTCCGTGCGCATCTGCTGCGCAGCGCCGATCCGGCCTGGCTGCTCAAGGAACGCGTCGCCGAGGACCTCTTCGCCTACCTGGTCGTGGAGCGCTCGCTGCTGCCGCAGACCTGGGTCAAGGAACTCGCCGAGTGGGCGGAGGCCCGCGGCTGGACCGTCTCGCTCCAGGGCCGGAAGATCTATGCCGTACCGAAGCCGCTCACCAAGAGCGCCGCCGTGGCGGAGGTGGCCCGGCGCACCGGGGCCGCACAGACACTCGCCGCCGGGGACTCGCTGCTGGACGCCGACCTGCTGCTGGCGGCGGACCGCGGCTGGCGCCCCGGCCACGGGGAGCTGGCGGCCTCCGGGTGGGACGCCGAGCACGTCACCGCACTGGGCGAGCACGGGGTCGCGGCCGGCGAGGAGATCCTGCGGGCCTTCACCCGCGCCGCCGCTGCCCAGGACCGCTCCTGCTGAGCCGTACGGCCAGGAAGGCCAGCACCGCCAGTCCGGCAGCCACCAGGACCACCTTTGAGTATGTGTCCGCATAGCCGGTCACTTCCTCCCAGTTCTCGCCGAGCGCGTAGCCGGCGAGAACGAAGATCGCATTCCAGATCAGACTTCCGAGCGTGGTCAGGAGGAGAAAGGCCGGTATCGGCATGCGCTCGATGCCGGCCGGTATCGATATCAGGCTGCGGAAGATCGGGATCATCCGGCCGAAGAACACCGCCTTGCTGCCGTGCCGTTGGAACCAGCGCTCGGTCCTCTCGATGTCCGACACCTTGACCAGCGGCAGCCTGGCCGCGATCGCCAGCATGCGGGCCCGGCCGAGCGCCGCGCCCACGCCGTACAGCGCCAGCGCGCCGAGCACCGATCCGAGCGTCGTCCACGCGAGCGCGGAGAACAGGGACATCCGGCCCTGGCCCGCCGCGAAGCCGGCCAGCGGCAGGATCAGCTCGCTCGGCAGCGGCGGGAAGAGATTCTCGGCGGCGATCGCCAGGCCCGCGCCGGGCGCGCCGAGGGTGTCCATGAGTCCGGTGATCCAGCTTGTTTCCGCGAGTTCGTTCATGCTTCGACGGTAGAAATCCGCGGGCGCGGGCACATTGCGGAAAACCGCACGGAACACTGTGGTTTTCCGCAGTGTGGAGGCAATGGCGCAGCCACTAGCGTTTTGATCATGCGGGGGATGACACGGCGCGGGATGCGCCTCACGGTCGGATTGTTGGTCGGCGCGGGGATGGTGACGGTCGAGCTGCCGTTCATCGCGCTCTCGGGGCTCGCGCTGCTCTGCGTATATATGTGGCCGCGCGGGAGACGGAAGGTGCTGGGGCCGGTGACGGCCGTGGCCCGGTGCCTCACCGAGTCCGCGCGCCGTCGACTGCGGTTCGGCGGCGCCGACTTCTCCTACGGGTATGACACCGAGCGGGCGCTCAAATACCTCGCAGTCCGCTGGACCCTGGGACTACTGGGCGGTGGCGTCGTGATCTCCGCGCTCGCGGGGGCGACCGTCGTCCTGTGGGCCTCGACGGCGTGGATGTTCTCCACCATCGAGCATCCGGTGGACGTCGCGGAGACAGGAGTGGGCGCCGTGTTCCTGCTCTTCCTCAGCCTCCAAGGGATCTTCGGCATGGCGGCCCTGGAAGCCCGGCTGGCGCGCCACTTCCTCGGCCCCACGCACGAGGAGGAGTTGCAGCGGCGGGTCGCGGAACTGGCCTCCAGCCGGGCCGGGGTCGTCGCGGCGGTCAACGACGAACGCCGCCGTATCGAGCGCGACCTGCACGACGGGGTCCAACAGCGACTGGTGGCCCTGGGCATGCTGCTCGGCCGCGCGTTGCGCGCCAAGGACGAAACCCGCACGGTCGAACTGCTGCGGCAAGCCCACGAGCAGAGCCGCCAGGCGCTGACCGAACTGCGCGAAGTCGCCTGGCGCGTCTATCCGACCGTGCTGGACGAAGCCGGGCTGCGGGCCGCTCTGGAAACCGTCGCGGAACGCTCCGCGGTGCCCGTCCGCCTCGACTACCGCCTCGCCCGCGAACCCGACACCGCCGTGGCGACCGTCACCTATTTCGTCATATCCGAAGCGGTCACCAACGCCGTCAAGCACTCCTGCGCCGACCGGATAGCCGTCACCGTCGACCGTGAAGAGAACACCCTGTTCCTCCGGATCCAGGACAACGGCGGGGGTGGTGCGGACGCCTTGGGTAGCGGACTGTTCGGGCTGGCCCGCCGGGTCGCCGCCATGGACGGCCGGTTCCGGGTGGCCAGCCCGGCCGGCGGACCCACCACGATCACTGCGGAGCTGCCGTGCGCGTAGTACTCGCCGATGATTCGACCTTGCTGAGGGAGGGCCTGGTGCGACTTCTGACCGAAGAGGATCACGAGGTGATGGCCGCGGTGGGGGACGCCGCGGAGCTGATGACGGTGCTGGAGCGCGCACCGGCGGAGCAGCGGCCCGACGTGGTGGTCGTGGACGTACGGATGCCGCCCACGCACACGGACGAAGGGCTGCGGGCCGCGGTCAGGATCCGCGAGCGCTGGCCGGACGTCGGCGTACTCGTCCTGTCGCAGTACGTCGAGCGGCGGTACGCCACCGAGCTGCTGACCGAGGACAGCGAGGGCGTCGGCTACCTCCTCAAGGACCGCGTCGTGCAGGTGGACGAGTTCCTGGACGCGCTGGAGCGGGTCGGCTCCGGGCGGGCGGCCTTCGACTCGGAGGTCGTACGGGTCCTGTTCTCCCGCAGCAGCCGCGCCGACCCGCTGAACGCGCTCACGGCCCGTGAGCGCGAGGTGCTCGCCCAGATGGCCGAAGGGCACACCAACGCGGCCATCGCCTACAGGCTGCACATTTCCCGCAGCGCCGTGGAGAAGCACACCAACGCGATCTTCGACAAGCTCGGTCTGACCGGCACTTCCGGCTACTCTCGCCGCGTCCTGGCCGTACTGCGCTACCTGGGGACCTGAGGAGCACCAGTGACCAAGAGCAAGACCACGACGATCACGGAGGCGCTGTACGACTACGTCCTGGCGCACAATCCGCCGCTGGACACCGTGCAGCAGGAGCTCGTACGGACCACGCTGGAGCGCTTCCCCGACGCGGCGCGGATGCAGTCGGCGCAGGAGCAGGGCCCGCTGCTGGCCTTCCTGATCCGGCTGTGCGGTGCGCGGCGGGTCGTGGAGGTGGGCACCTTCACCGGGTTCTCGGCCCTGGCGATGGCGCAGGCACTGCCTCCGGACGGCACGCTGATCGCCTGCGACATCTCCGAGGAGTGGACGGCGTACGGCCGCGAGGCATGGGCGAAGGCCGGCGTCGCGGACCGTATCGACCTGCGGCTCGCCCCCGCGCTGGACACGCTGCGGGCGATCCCCGCCGAGCCGCGGATCGACTTCGCCTACCTCGACGCGGACAAGGGCAACTACGTCGCGTACTGGGAGGAACTGGTCCCGCGGCTGCGGCCCGGGGGACTGATCGTCGCGGACAACGTCCTGTTCGGCGGGAAGGTGGCCGATCCGTCCGCGGAAGGACCGGCCGCGGCGATCAAGGCGTTCAACGATCACGTCATGGCGGACGAGCGGGTGGAGGCGGTGATGCTCACCGTGGCAGACGGACTGACCGTGGCACGCAGGCGGTAACGATGCGAGCGCCGGTGGCCGGTGGCCGGTGGCCGGTGGCCGGTGTCCGGTAGTCGGTAGCCGGGGGGCGCGGGCTGGGAGCAGGGCCGCCGGGGCGCGTGCTACACAGCGGGCGCGCGCTACGCAATCCATCGGACGGCCCTAGGGGCGGCGTAACGGCAGCCGGGGGGAGGGAGCCGCTGGGAATCCGCTGCGGGCGACTGGTCAGCCGCAGCAGCCGCCTCCGCAGCAGCCGCCTCCGCCGCCACCGCTGGGGGCCGGGGCAGCGGCGGTGCCGCCGACGGCGACCGTGGACAGCAGCTTGACCGTGTCCTCGTGCCCGTCCGGGCAGGTGGCCGGAGCGGAGGACTCGGCCATCGGGCGGTTCAGCTCGAAGGTCGAGCCGCAGGAACGGCAGCGGTATTCGTAACGAGGCATGGCCACAGATTAGCCCGCGAGGGGGAGAAAGGGGGCAGAACGTGGGGGGAGAACGGTGTGGGTCAGCGTACGACCGTGCCGGGTGGTGCGCCGAGGAGGTGCAGTTCGGCACGCGTGGGAGCGCCTTCCCAGTCGCCGGGGGAGGCCACCGCGAAGGCGCCGGTGATCCCGGCCCGTTCGAGGCGCCCGGCGACGCCCTCGCCGTCCAGCAGGGCAGAGAGATAACCCGCCACGAACGCGTCACCGGCACCCACCGGGTCCACGGCTCGTACGGGGACGGCGGGCTGGTGCAGCGAGCCGTCGACGGCGTCGTGCGGGCGGCTCGGGCGTTCTGCCGGGTGCGTGTCCGCTGTCGGGAGCGTTTTCGCTGCCGGGTGGGCGTCCGCTGTCCGGCGCGGGCCGGGCGGCAGGTTGGTGGGGTGGGGCTCCGGGTGCGTATAGGAGGTGGCGCCGTCCGGACCGAGTTTCACGACGACTTCGGTGACGCCTGCGGCCAGCAATTGTCGGGCCTGCGCGGTGAGGTCGGCCGGCGAGCCCGGTGGGAGGCACAGCGAGAGCTCGTCGGTCGAGGAGATCAGGACATCCACGTACGGAATCCAGTCCCGCAGGACCGCCGACGCCTGGTCGGCCGTCCACAGCCGGGAGCGGTGATTCACGTCGAGGCAGACCAGCGTCCCGCGTTCCCGGGCCAGGTGAAGGGCGTGCGTGGACGCGGCGCGGGCGGTGGGACTGAGAGCAGGGGTGATGCCAGTCAGGTGCAGCACGCGGGGTGCGGTGGTGGCGAAGGCCCGGTCGAGTACGTCCGGGGTAAGGCGCGACCCGGCCGAGCCCGCGCGGTAGTAGTGCACGCGGGTCACGTCCGGGAGCCGCGGCTCGAAGAGGATCAACCCGGTCGGGGCGTCGGAGCTGGACGGGGCCGCGGAGATGTCCACCCCTTCGGCCCGCAGGGTACGGAGCACCAGCTGACCGGCTTCGTCATCGCCGACGATGCCCGCCCACCGGACGGTGTGGCCGAGCCGGGCGAGGCCGATGGCGACATTGCTCTCGGAGCCCGCGATGGAGACGTTCATGGTGCCGCCCAGCTTGAGCGGGCCGCTGCCGCGCAGCGCGATCATGGTCTCGCCGAAGGTGAGCACGTCGGTGTTGGTGTGGTTGGTGGTGTCGGGGCAGGTGTGGGTGGTGGCTTCGGTGTTCGTGCTTTGGGGGCCCGCGCCTGGTTGGTCTGTGGCTGCGGCTCCGCCTGCACCCGTAGTCGTGGTTGTGCCTGCTCGTGGTCTCGCCGCTGTGCTCTGGTCTGTGTCCGGGGGAGATTCGGTGGCTGTGTGAGGGGGCGTGCTCGCATACGGGCGCGTGCTGGAGTCGGTTGTTCGTGCGTCTTCGGCGCCGGGCCGAGGGGTGTTGCCCGGCTTGTCCGGCCCTGGCGTGCGGCTCACCATTCGGCGAAGGAGCCGTCCGCGTGGCGCCAGACGGGGTTGCGCCAGGCGTGGCCCTTCTTGTCGGCGGCACGTACGGCCGGCTCGTCGACCGTGATGCCCAGCCCCGGGCGGTCGGTGCGCGCGAGGGAGCCGCCTTGGAAGCGGAAGGGGGCGGGGTCGATGACGTAGTCGAGCAGTTCGGCGTCCTGGTTGTAGTGGATGCCGATGGATTGTTCCTGGATGAGGAAGTTGGGGGTGGCGAAGGCGACTTGGAGGCTGGCCGCGAGCGCGATCGGGCCGAGCGGACAGTGCGGGGCGAGCTGGGCTCCGTAGGTCTCCGCGAGAGCGGCGATCCGACGGAGTTCGGAGATGCCGCCCGCGTGCGAGATGTCCGGTTGGAGGATGGCGACGCCGGCTTGGAGAGGGGCCAGGAACTCCTGGCGGGTGAAGAGCCGTTCGCCGAGCGCGAGGGGGATGTTGGAGGCGTTGACCAGGTCGGGAAGGGAGTGTGGGTAGTCGGGGAGGACCGGTTCCTCGACGAACATCGGCGCGTGTTCGGCGAGCAGGGGGAGCAGGCGCCGGGCGTTGGCGGGAGATACACGGCCGTGGAAGTCGAGGCCGAAGTCCCGCTCGTCGCCGAGCACCTCGCGTGCGGTCTCGGCGCGGCGCAGGCAGTCCCGTATCTCGGCGCGGGTGGCGACCGGGGTCATCGGACCGCAGCCGTTCATCTTGACGGCGGTGAAACCCGCCTCGATCTGGGCGGTCAGCGCGTCCCGTATCTCCGCCGGTTCATCCCCGCCGATCCATGAGTACGCGCGGACGCGTTCCCGTACGGGGCCGCCGAGGAGTTGGTGGACCGGGACGCCGTACTCCTTGCCCTTGATGTCCCACAGGGCCTGGTCCAGCCCGGCGACGGCGGAGGAGAGCACCGGGCCGCCGCGGTAGAAGCCGCCCTTGGTCATGACCTGCCAGTGGTCCTCGATACGGGACGGGTCCCGGCCGAGGAGGTATTCGGCCAGGACCTCGACGGCGGCGCGTACCGGTTCGGCCCGGCCCTCGACCACCGGCTCGCCCCAGCCGACGAGGCCGGTGTCGGTTTCCACCCGGACGAACATCCAGCGCGGCGGTGCCAGAAACGTTTCGACGCGGGTGATCTGCACGCGGGACAGCCCTTTCTACGAGGGGGCGAATGCCGTTCCGTAACGGTGTGGGTGATGCAGCGGTCGTGATGGGCTGCCTGGAGTGGTGGGTGCTGTTTCTGGAAGTCCGTGCACTACATGGCGTGCCGGCGGCGGTGCTTCGGGGAGTGGGAACGGAAGCGGGAGCGGTGTCCGTGGGGTGTCGGAACCTCGTGGCGAGGGGCCGCGTGTGCGCCGGTTCGGGATGGCAGCGGGCGCGCGCGTCGGTTGGCGCTTTCCGGGTGGCGGGCGCGCCAGTACGGGTTGTCGTGCGGCAGGCCGCCGGAGACGCGACCGTACATGCCGAAGACCAGCAGCATCAGGCCGACGAGGAAGCTGAACAGAACGTTCTGGATGCGGAAGGCCAGGAAGTTGAAGCCGGTCTCCAGGATGGCGAGATTGACGAAGCCGCTGAGCAGGAAGGCGACGCCGAGCACGATATTGAGTGTGGAGGCGAAGTTCCCGCCGATCACCATGCCGCCGAAGAGCACCAGGCCCACGATGATCGACAGCACGCTCAGCGCGCCGTTGGTGTTCAGCCCGGCGACGGTGTCGCCGCCCGTGTCGAAGAACCCGATCTTGTCGATCAGGCCGAGAATGCCGAAAGCGACGAGTACCAACCCCATCAGGCCCGCGCCGAAACGGTAGATCTGGCTGAGCCGGTGATCGACGGGGAGGTGTTCGTCGAGCCGTGTGTGCCGCACCTTGCCGCGCAGCGTCCGGGAGGGCCCGTGCAGAGCCTGGCCAGCGTCCATGTCCGGCCTCCTTCACGCAGATGAGCCGCCGATGAGCCGCCTGGACCGTGCTTGACTCCAGCATCCGCCTGTCCGTGGCGGGACGCCAAAGTGCCAGGTCAGTGGCTAGGGGAGGGGGAGGCCAGGGGGCGGGCGGGTGTCGTGGCGGGGCGCGGGGAGGGGGGGGGGGG
>NZ_LGCW01000289.1:0-49591 GCF_001279365.1 Streptomyces sp. NRRL F-5755
GCGCAGCCCCACACCGCCCGACAGCCGGTCCAGCCAGCCGCGCAGGGCCCAGGCGAGCGGGAAGGAGTACCAGCCGTTCTCGCCGCCGATGCCCTCGATGACCTCCCACAGGGCTTCGGGCGGCGCGTCCACCGTGCGCTGCCTGCGGTCGGTGTAGAGGCTGCCGCCCGCCCAGTCCGGGTCGGTCGGCAGCGGGTCGCTGGGGGCGCCGGGCACCGAGGCCGACGACCAGCGGGTGTCCACCCGCGCTTCCCGCACGCGCCGCAGCGCCAGCTCCACCGCCCGGTCGAAGCCGGTCCGCCCGTCCGGCGGGTCCGGTACGAACCGCGCGATGTCGTGCTCCTTGACGACGGCCTCGTGGCGCAGCGACTCCGCCAGCGGGCGGGCGATGGACGCCGGTACCGGCGTCACCAGCCCCACCCACTGGCTGGACAGGCCCGGTGTCAGCACCGGCACCGCGAGGATCAGGCGGCGGGGGAGCGCGGCGACGCGCGCGTAGCGCTGCATCATCTGCCGGTACGTCAGGACGTCGGGGCCGCCGATGTCGAAGCCCCGGTTCACCCCGTCCGGCAGCCCGGCGCAGCCCACCAGGTAGTGCAGGACGTCCCGTACGGCGATCGGCTGGATGCAGGTGCGCACCCAGCTCGGTGTGACCATCACCGGCAGCCGCTCGGTCAGGTACCGCAGCATCTCGAAGGACGCCGAACCCGACCCCATGATGACCGCGGCCCGCAGCACCGCGGTCGGCACGCCCGACTCCAGCAGGATCCGGCCCACCTCGCTGCGGGACCGCAGGTGCGGCGACAGAGTCCGCTCGTCGGCGCCCTCCGGCACCGGGCCGCCCAGGTAGACGATCCGCCGCACGCCCGCCTCGCGTGCGCACGCGGCGAAGGTGCGGGCCGCGCGGCGGTCGGTCTCCTCGAAGTTCTTGCCGGTGCCCAGCGCGTGCACGAGGTAGTACGCGACCGCGACCCCTTCCAGTGCCTCGCCGAGCGACCGCGGGTCCGTGACATCGCCCTGCACCGTCTCCACCCGGCCGGCCCACGGGTGGTCCCGCAGCTTGCCCGGCGTACGG
Organism: Streptomyces sp. NRRL F-5755; assembly: GCF_001279365.1. NCBI lineage: Bacteria > Bacillati > Actinomycetota > Actinomycetes > Kitasatosporales > Streptomycetaceae > Streptomyces > Streptomyces sp. NRRL F-5755. The sequence goes on from NZ_LGCW01000289.1 coordinate 1,076, forward strand.
GCCAGGCACCGCACCGCGTACCCCGCCGCCAGCAGCTCCGGCACCAGCCGCCCGCCGATGTACCCGGTGGCCCCGGTCACCAGAACCCGTTCCATGCCGCGCCTCCCTGTCGCCGTACCGGTCCGTGGCGGCCCGTACCCTGCGGTCGGTACGGAGCAGCCCGTGCCGGTCCCCGTCGCCCCGTACCGGTACCCGTACCCGTACCGGTGATCCGTGCCGCCCGCCGACTGCGGTTCACCCCACCACCGGAACGGGGGCCGGCCGGATGGCCCAAGCCCGCCGCGCCGCGCGACCATCGCCGCATGAGACGCCACTTGCGCCGCGCACGCGGCACCGGCATCGCCGCACTGGCCGCCCTCGGCACGCTGCTCGCCGTGCTGCCGGGCCCGGCCACCGCCGCCGGGCACGCCCGCGCCGACCGGCTCCAGCAGGACGCCGACGCCCTGCGCGACGCCGGCGTCACCGGTGTCGCCGTACGCCTGCGCACCCCGGACGGCGTCCGCGAGGTCACCAGCGGCACCGGCGACCTCGCGACCGGCCGGCCCGTGCCCCGCGGGGGATTTCTCCGTATCGGCAGTACGACCAAGTCCTTCGTCGCCACCGTCCTCCTCCAGCTCGTCGGCGAGGGCAGGCTCCGGCTCGACGACACCGTGGAGCGGTGGCTGCCCGGCACGGTCACCGGCAACGGCAACGACGGCCGCACCGTCACCGTGCGCCGGCTGCTCGGCCACACCAGCGGGCTGCCCGACTACGCCGCCGACGTGATGCCGCGCGACCGCCGCGAGTACGAGGCCAAGCGCAACCACTTCTACTCGCCGGAGCGGCTGGTCGCCCTGGCCATGAAGCACCGCCCCGCGTTCCGCCCCGGCACCCGCCACGGCTACTCGAACACCAACTACGTCCTGGCGGGCATGATCGTGCGGGCCGTCACCGGCCACACCTGGCAGGCGGAGGTCGAACAGCGCATCCTGCGGCCGCTCCGCCTGAAGGACACCCGCGCACCCGAGGGCCGCCCGCGCTTCCCGCACCCGCACGCCACCGAATACCAGCAGTTCGAGCCCGGCGGACCCTACGCCGACACCACCGCGCCGTATCTGCCCTACGACACCGGAGCCGACGGCGCCATGATCAGCAAGGCCGCCGACCTCGACCGGTTCTTCACCGCGCTGAACACCGGGCACCTGCTCAAGCCCGCCGAACAGGCCGAGATGCGCCGCACCGTGGCAGTGCCGCAAGCGCCCGGCGACATACCGGGGACCCGCGCGGGCCTCGGCCTCTTCAACGTCCCGCTGTCCTGCGGCGGCACGTACTGGGGCCACGGCGGCAGCGGCATCGGCTATGTCCTCCAGCCGGCCGCCGCCCCCGACGGCCGCCGCTCCGTCACCGTCTCCCTGCACAGCCGCCCGGCCGACCAGGACACCGCCGTACGCCAGCTCCGGGCCATGCACACCCTCATCGACCACGCCCTGTGCGGCATATCGAGGTGAACCGCCCGGCCCGGACCGCGCGGAGCCGCTACTCCTGCCCGTACTCCCGCCCCCACTCCCGGGCGAGCTCCGAGAAGGCGTCGGCGGCGGCGCTGCGGTAGGCGCTCTCGCGGCGCAGCAGGGTCACCGTGCGGGCGGGCAGCGCGGGGCAGAGGGCGACGGGGTGCAGCGCGGGCTGTTCGCGGGTGATGGCGTCCGGGAGGACGGTGGCCAAGGAGGTGCGCCGGACGAGTTCGGTCAGGGTGGTGATGGAGTTCGCCTCCACGGCGATGCCGGGCCGCACCCCGTGCTCGCCGAAGTACGCGTCGATGTGCAGCCGGGTGGCGAAGTCCGCGCTCAGCAGCGCGAGTTGGTGGTCGCGCAGCGAGCGTACGGGCAGCGGCGCGGTGCGGTCCGCGTACGGATGGGCCGGGCCGACGACCAGCCCGAGCGTCTCGGTGAACAGCGCGGTGCCGGTGATGCCCGGCAGGTGCGGCCCGCTGAAGGCGATGCCCAGATCCAGCTCGTCGGCCAGCAGTGCGGCCTCCATGCGCTCCTGCGGCAGCTCCCGCAGCGTGAGCGAGATGCCGGGGTGGCGGGTGTGGAACGCACCGGCCAGTGGGCCGACGAGATAGGCGGTGAAGGTCGGGGTGGTGGCCAGGCGCAGCGTCCCGCGCGAGAGGTCCCGGACGTCCAGCACGGCGCGCTCGGCCGCCTCCAGGTCGCGCAGCGCACCGCGCGCGTAGTGGGCGTACGCCTGCCCGGCGTCGGTCAGCCGCACGGTGCGGCCCGTGCGGTCCAGCAGCTGCGCCTTCAGGGCCCGCTCCAGTTGCCGGACCTGCTGGGAGAGCGTCGGCTGCGAAACGTGCAGGGCTTCGGCCGCCCGGGTGAAGTTTCCGTGCTCGGCCACGGCGAGCAGATAGCGCAGATGACGCAATTCCAAGGCCATGCCTGCCACGATAAGCAGTCATGACGAGCGGGTATAGGCGACACCGATAGCCGCCATGAGTTGTACGTCTTGGACGCTATAGCCCCAGCTCACGCATGGTGGATCCAGCGGCTTCCCGGCCGAGGTCCCCCAGCAAGGAGTGTCCGTGCACCCTCAGCTCACCGCCGGCGTCCTGCGCTTCCAGCGCGAGGTCCACCCCGCCCGGGCGGCCCTGTTCGAACGGCTCGCCACCATCCACCGGCCGGGCGCCCTGTTCATCGGCTGCTCCGACGCCCGGGTGATCCCCGAACTGCTCACCCAGTCCGAGCCGGGCGAGCTGTTCGTGATCCGTACGGCCGGCAACCTCGTCCCGGCATACGGCCCGCGGCCCGACGCGGTGACCGCCACCATCGAGTACGCGCTCACCACGCTCGGCGTCACCGACGTGATCGTGTGCGGCCACTCCGGCTGCGGCGCGATGACGGCCCTGGTCACCGGCGAGGACCTGACCGGCCTGCCCGCCCTGGCCGGCTGGCTGGACGCGGCCGGACCTCCCGCGGACCCCGCCCGCCCGGCCGCCGGCACCGAGGCCCGGGTCGAAGCCCTGGTCCGCGACAACGTCGCCACCCAGCTCGCCCGCCTCGCCACCCACCCGTCCGTGGCCCGCGCCCTCGCGCGGGACGCGGTCACGCTGCACGGCTGGACCCACGACATCCGTACCGGAGCCGTCGATGTCCTCGACCCGCGCGGCGCCACCTTCACCCCGCTCTCCTGAGCCCCGTCCCGAAAGGACTCCCCCCGTGTCCCCCACCCACGCACAGCTCGACCCGCAGGCCCGCCAGGACCTGGCGCGGACCGTCGTCGAGGCCAAGATCCGCAAGGACCTCACCTGGGAGCAGCTGGCCGACGGCACCGGCCTGTCCACCGTCTTCGTCACCGCCGCGCTCCTCGGCCAGCACGCCCTGCCCGCCGACGCCGCCCGTACCGTCGCCGCACGGCTGGACCTGGACGAGGCGGCGGAGCGCCTGCTGCGCACGATCCCGCTGCGCGGCGGCATCCCGGAGGGCGTCCCCACCGACCCGACCCTCTACCGCTTCCACGAGATGCTCCAGGTCTACGGCACGACCCTCAAGGCCCTGATCCACGAGCAGTTCGGCGACGGCATCATCAGCGCCGTCAACTTCCGGCTGGACATACGGAAGGTCGAGGACCCGGAGGGCGGCTCCCGCGCGGTGATCACCCTGGACGGCAAGTACCTCCCGGCCACGCCCTTCTGATCCCGTGTCCCGGCCGCGCGGGCAGGGCGCCCCGCGCGGCCGGGCGGACGGGCCGGCGGCCCCGGGGCGCCGCGCCCCGGCCGCTCACGCCTCGCGCGGCGACAGCTCACCCATGGGCGCCCAGCCCTCGGCGTCGATCTCGCTGCTGATGATCTGCGGGGTGCTCTCGATGGCCCCGGCCATGGTCTCCAGGCCCGCCTTGAAGTGCGCGGAGTTCACGTGCTCGTCCCCGGCCTCGCGGTCGGCGAAGCCCTCGACCAGCACGAACTCGCGCGGGTTGTCGACGCTGGTCGACCACTCGAAGAACAGGTTGCCCGGCTCCTGCCGGGTGGCCTGCGTGAAGTCGTCCACCAGCGACAGCCACGAGTCCTGGTACTCGGGCCGGACGGTGAACTTGACGACGATGAAGATCATGCTGGCTCCTGCGGTGGTACGGACCGGCTCGCGCCTGCGCGGCCGGGCGGGCTGCCGCCCGCGTCGTCCCCATGGTGGGCGCACCCGCCCGCCCGCCGAAGAAGGATCGCCGCGCTTTCCGGCCCTCCCGGAAAATCCGCCGCCCGGCGCCGTCAGGCGCGCGGGGACGGCTCCGGCAGCCCCGGCCCGTCGCAGTGCACATCCCGCGCCGGGACAGCACCGCCCACGAGATACGCGCCGACCGCGGCATCCACGCAGCGGTTGCCGCGGCTCGCGAAGACGCCGTGCGAGTAGTCGTCGTGCAGGGTGACCAGCCGCGAACCGGGCAGGACGCGGCCGAGGGCCCGGGCACCGGCGAGCGGCGTCACGGGGTCGTGCGCGGAGGCCACCAGCAGCGCCGGCGGCGCCGCGGGGCTGCCGAGCCGGGTGCGCTCCGCCGGGCGGACGTGCCAGTACGCGCAGGCGGCAGCCTCCAGGCCGGTCAGTACGGGCTGCGGGGCCGCGCCCCGCAGCCGCCGGATGTCGGCGAGGACCCGCCCCGGCGCGGGCCCCGGCCCGTCGGCGCACTTCACGACCCGGTTGGCGGCCTCGTACGTACGTGACTCGGCCCCGTCGAAGGGCGCGGCGGGCCGCAGCCGGTCGACGCTCCCCTCGTCCAGGTAGGCGCGCAGCCCGTCGCCGAGGGCGGTCCACCGTTCCGTACGCCCCAGGGCCCGGTAGACGGCCCGGTCGAAGGCCGCGGCACCGAACCCGGCGACCGGCCGCGCCGCCAGCCCGCCCCGCACCCGCCGGTACGCGGCGCCGACCTCGCCCGCCGTACCGCCGAGCCCGAACCGGGAAGCGTGCCGCGCCAGCCAGTCGAAGAGCACTTCGCGCTGGCGCAGCAACGCGAACGCCTGCCGCACGTCGAAGTCGTGCCAGTCCTCCGGCCCGACCACACTGTCCAGCACCAACCGGTCGACCCGGTGCGGGAATTGGGCTGCATAGGCGGCGCCCAGATACGTGCCGTACGAGACGCCCAGATAGCTGATGCGCCGCTCACCGAGCGCGGCGCGGACGGCGTCCATGTCCCGTGCTGTCTCGCTGGTGGAGAGGTGGGGGAGGGCGGCGCTCATGCCCGCCGCGCAGTCGGCGGCCAGCCGCCGCTGGGAGTCCAGATAGGCGCGCTCACCGGGCCGGTCGCGCGGTACGGGATCGAGCGGCACGGCGCCGGTACCGGGCGCGTCGAAGAGCCCGCCCATCGCCCCGCAGTCGGCGGGGGCGCTGTGCCCGGTGCCGCGCGGGTCGAAGCCGATGACGTCGTAGGCGCGGCGCACCGCGTCCGGCAGCTTGGCGCGCTTGGTGACCGCGTACGGAAGTCCGGAGCCGCCCGGACCGCCGGGATTGACCAGCAGGACCCCGCGCCGCTCGGCGGGCGTCCCCGAGGCGCGGACGCGGGAGACGGCTATCCGTATGCGCGTGCCGTCCGGCCGCGAGTGATCCAGCGGCACGCTCATCGTGCCGCACTCGACACGTTCCGGCGGGGGAGGGGCGGGGACGGATGCCGGGCAGGCGCCGAAGCGCAGGGACGGGGCGGGAGCGCCGTCGCGGGGCTCGGCGGCCGTGGCGGTGGACAGCGGTACGGCGCTCGTCAGGAGCGCGCAGAGCAGGGCGGTGCGCCGCGGGGCGTGAGGCATGGGGCTCGCAGTTCGGGACAGCGCGGAGGGCGCGGGCGGGCGTCGCGGGCGAGGAGAGGGGACGGAATGGCAAGAAAGATGCACCCACGAGATGACAATGAAAATCATTAGCGTTAGCATCGCGTTCGGTCAACACCGCACCACGGCCGCCGGGGGCCTCCCCGCGGCGTGCCCGGAAGCGAAACCACCTGCGCAGAAGGAGAGTTGTGGCGCATCTGCTGATGGTCGAGAGCTGGGTCGGGTCGATGGGCAGGCTGCTGCCCCGGGCCCTCCGCGAGGCCGGACACGACTTCACCTTCCTCACCCGCGACCTGCACCACTACCTGCGGTCCGCCCCGGAGGGCACCGCCCACCCGCTGCTCGCGGCCCGCAACGTGATCACCGCCGACACCAACGACACCGACGCCCTGCTGCCGTACGCCGAACGCCTGCACGCGGCGATCGGCTTCGACGGCGTCCTCAGCTCGTGCGACTACTACCTGCCTGCCGTGGCGCGCATCGCCGCCCGCCTCGGCCTGCCGGGGCCCGCGCCGGACGCCGTGGAGGCCGCCTGCCGCAAGGACGCCACCCGGCGCGCACTGGACGCGGCTGGTGTGCCGGGCCCCAGGTTCGCGGTCTGCGGCGACTGGGCGCGGACCGCCGAGGCGGCGCGGGAGATCGGCTTCCCGCTGGTGCTCAAGCCGGTGGACCTGTGCGCCGGGATGTACGTACGGCGGGTGGACGACGAGGCGGAACTGGCCCGCGCGCACCGCGAGCTGGCCGCCTTCCCCGTCAACGCGCGCGGGCAGCTCCGCGCCCCCGTCGTCCTGCTGGAAGAGCTGCTCGACGGGCCCGAGGTCAGCGTCGAGACCGTGTCGTACGGCGGTGCCGTGCACGTCGTCGGGGTGACCGACAAGAGCGTGGGCGGCGCCCCGGCGTTCGTGGAGACGGGGCACATGTTCCCCGCCGCGCTGACCACCGCCGACGCGGAAGCGGCGGCGGACACCGCCCGCGCCGCACTCAAGGCGCTCGGCCTGGACCAGGTCGTCGCGCACACCGAGATCAAGCTCACCGCGGCCGGGCCGCGCGTGGTCGAGGTCAACCCGCGGCCCGCCGGCAACCGCATCACCGAGCTGGTCCGCCACGTCACCGGCATCGACCTGGCCGCCGCCTTCGTGGAGGTGGCGCTCGGCCGCGAGCCGGACCTCGTACCGCGCGAGACCGGGCTGCGCAGCGCCGCCATCGGCTTCCTCGTCCCCGAACGCACCGGAGTGCTGCGGGAGATAACCGGTGCCGACGGGCTCGACGGGCGGTCCGGCGTGCTGGAGGTCCAGCTCGCCGCGCCCGGCAAGGCCGTGAAGGAGACCGGCAGCAACAACGGATACCTCGGCCACGTCATGGCCGCCGACAGCGAAGGGGCGGGCGCGCGTGCCCGCGTCGAAGAGCTGCTGGCCGGTCTGTGTCCGCGGGTGGTGGACGAGCGATGAGCCCGGTGGGACAGGGGGCGGTGACCGTGCGGCCCGCCGCGGCCGACCTTTCGGACCTGGTACGCCGCGTACGGGCCGGCGAGCTGGGGCCCGACCCCCGTACGCAGAAGATCGCGGTGGCCTTCACCACCAGCCAGGCCGTACGCCACGAGGGGCGCAGCGGCGGCTACCGCAACGAAGTGCTCAGCCTGCGCCTCGGCAGCGCGGTGGGCTCCTGCGCCGTGGAGCCCGGCGCGCTGCCCGCCGCCGCGATCGACGACTGCGTGGGCGCCGATATCGCCACCCTCCTCGACCATCCGCTGGCACCGGTACGGGTCGCCGCCCTGGACGCGTACCTGATGCACGCCCTGCCGCACACCCCCGCCAACGGCGCCCAGCCCTGGGAGCTGCCCGCCGGCGACTCGCTCGCCAAATCCCGGGCCCGCGCCCGCGGCGTCGCCGGGCTGCTCCCCGTCGCGCCCGGCCGTACCGTCCTGGTCGTCGGCGTCGTCAACTCGCTGCTGGAGGCGCTGCGCGCCCGCGGACTGGTCTGCGTACCGTGCGATCTCAAGGGCGGCCGTACGGAGTGGGGCGAGCCGATCCGTACCGACGCGCTCGCCGAACTCGACCGCTGCGACGCCGTACTGGCCTCCGGCATGACGCTCGGCAACGGCAGCTTCGAGCCGCTGCGCGTCCACTGCGCGCGGCACGCCAAGCCGCTGGTGATGTTCGCGCAGACCGGCAGCGCCGTACTGCCCCGCCTCCTGGGCGCCGGGGTGAGCGCCGTGTGCGCCGAGCCGTATCCGTTCTTCTGGCTCGACGGCGGGCCCGGCGTCGTCCACCGCTACACCGGCGACGGCGGCTACGCCCTGTCGGCACAGGGAGGCATCCGATGACCGCCGCAGTCCTGGGCGCGCCCGCCGCCAACCGGGAACTCCTCGCCCTCGTCGGCCGTACGCCCCTGGCCCGTATCACCGGCGACCTGCCCTGCCCGCACCCCGGCTTCTGGGCCAAGCTCGAAGGGCTCGGCGCGGGCGGCATGAAGGCGCGCGCCGCCGTCTCCATGCTGCTCGGCGCCCGCGAACGGGGCGAACTGCGGCCCGGCGCGCCGGTCGTGGAATCCACTTCCGGCACCCTCGGCATCGGCCTGGCCTTCGCAGGGCAGGCCCTCGGCCACGACGTGATCCTGGTCTGCGACAGTGAACTGGAGCCGTCCATGCGCCAGTTGCTGCGGGCCTACGGCGCCCGGCTGGAGATCGTCGACCGGCCCGCGCCGGAAGGCGGCTGGCAGGCGGCCCGCCTCGCCCGGCTGCGCGAACTGCGCGCCCTGCTGCCCCACGCGTACTGGCCCGACCAGTACAACAACCCCGACAATGCGGCGGGCTACGCCTCCCTCGCCGCCGAGATGGCCGCCTCCCTCGACCACCTCGACGTGCTCGTGTGCAGCGTCGGCACCGGCGGCCACAGCTCCGGGATCATCGGCCCGCTGCGCCGCCACTGGCCCGCGCTGCGCCTGATCGGCGTGGACGCCACCGGCTCGACCATCTTCGGCCAGCCCGCCCGGCCGCGCCTGATGCGCGGCCTCGGCAGCAGCATCCACCCGCGCAACGTCGCCTACGGGGCCTTCGACGAGGTGCACTGGGTGGGGCCCGCCGAAGCCGCCGACGCCTGCCGGCGGCTGGCCCGTGGCAGCTTCGTCAGCGGCGGCTGGAGCACCGGCGCCGTCGCGCTGGTCGCCGCCTGGGCGGCCCGCGTACACCCGGGCGCCGTCGTCGCCACCGTCTTCCCCGACGGCCTGCACCGCTACCTCGGCACCGTCTACGACGAGGACTTCGCCGCGGCCCACGGCCTGGACGGGCAGACCGTCGCCACCCGCCCGGTGGAGCTGCCGCACCCCACGGCGGCCGAAGCCACCGGCTGGGCACGGTGCACCACCGTCGTCGACCCGAAGGCAGCAGCCGTAGGGGAGGGCGTCGCATGAAGGGCACCCTGCGCGTCGTACGGCTACGGCTCGCCGAACCGCTGCGCATCTCGCGCTCGGTGACGGCCGAACGGGACGCCGTCTGGCTGTCCGTGGAACACCGCGGGCTGCGCGGCCACGGCGAAGCCGTCACCAGCGTGTACTACGGCCTCGACACCGGCACCCTGAGCCGCCTGCTGGCCGGCGCCGCCGTCGAACTCGGCCGCTTCCCCGACCCCGAAAGCGCCCTGGACGCCCTGCGCGAAGGCGATCTGCCCGCGCCGGAGACACCGCCCGCCGTCACCGCCGCCGTCGAATCGGCCCTGCTCGACCTTGTCGGCAAGCGCGCCGGAAGGCCGGTCCACCGGCTGCTCGGCACCGAGCGGCGGCCCGTCGCCGCCACCGCCCGCACCATCGGCATCGTGTCCACGGAACGGGCCCGGACCCAGGCCCGCTGCCTGGCCGAAAGCGGCTTCACCGTCCTCAAGATCAAGGCCGGTACGGCGGACCCCGAGGACGACCTCGCCCGCGTACGCGCCGTACGGGACGCCGCACCCACCGCCGCGCTGCTGCTCGACCCCAACGGCGCCTGGACGCCGCAGCTGGCCGGACGGCTGCTGCCGCGCTTCGCCGAACTCGGCGTCGAGGCCGTAGAGCAACCGACGGCGCCCGGCGACCCCGAAGCGCTCGCCCGCCTCGCCGCGCGCTCCCCGCTGCCCGTCATCGCCGACGAGGACGCCGTGTCCTTCGCCGACGTCGAGCGGCTGGCCGGACGCGTCCAGGGCGTCAACGTCAAACTCGCCAAGTGCGGCGGCGTCCACGCGGCCCTGCGCATCGAGGAACTGATCGCGGGCAGCGGCACCCGCCTCATGCTCGGCTGTTTGACCGCCGGCACCCTCGGCATCGCCCCCGCCGTCCACCTCGCCGACCGGGCCCGCTGGACCGACCTCGACGGGCACCTGCTGCTCGCGGACGACCCCTGGACCGGCATCGGCGGCACCGACGGGACCGTACGCGCCGGAACGGGCGCCGGGCTGGGCGTACGGCCGGTGCCCCCGCGCGCGGAACGGACCGCGGCAGCGCCGCCCACAGCACGGCTCGCAGCACAGCTCGCAGCACAGAAGGAAAGGCACCACCGTGAAGACATGGAGTGAGATGCGGGCCTTCCCGCTCGCCATCCGGCTCCTGCTGGTCAACCAGCTCGGCGTGAACATCGGCTTCTACCTGCTCATCCCGTACCTCGCCACCCACCTCGGCGAAGACCTGGGGATGTCCGCCGCCGTGGTCGGCATCGTGCTGGGCGTACGCAACCTCAGCCAGCAGGGCCTGTTCATCCTGGGCGGCTCGGCCGCCGACCGGCTCGGCGCCCGCGGCGTGATCATCGCGGGCTGCGCGCTGCGGACCGTCGGCTTCGCGCTGTTCGCGCTCGGCGACGGACTGCCCGTCCTGCTGGCCGCCTCCATACTCAGCGGGCTCGCCGGGGCCCTTTTCAACCCGGCCGTACGGGCCTATCTCGCGGCCGAGGCGGGCGACCGCAAGGCCGAGGCGTTCGCCCTGTTCAACATCTTCGCGACGACCGGCGCCCTGGTCGGGCCGCTGATCGGCAGCGCACTGCTGCTCGTCGACTTCCGCGCCTCCGCCCTCACCGCCGCCGCGATCTTCGCCCTGCTCACCGCCGCCCAGGCCGCCGTACTGCCCGCCCGCGCAGTGCCCGCCTCCAAGGGCAGCGTGCTCGGCGACTGGCGCGAAGTCCTCGCCAACCGGGCCTTCCTGGCCTTCTCCCTCGCCATGGTCGGCATGTTCACCATGGAGAACCAGCTCTACCTGCTGCTCCCGGACGGCGCCCGGCGGGCCACCGGCTGGGACGGCGCGGCCGGCATCGTCTTCCTCGTCGGCACACTGGCCAACCTCACTCTCCAGATGCGCATCACCCGCTCCCTCAAGGAGCGCGGTACGCGGGCGCGGTGGGTGGCCATCGGCCTGGCGCTGATGGGCGCGGCATTCGTCCCGCCGATGGCCGTCGCCGGGGCGTCCGGAACGGGCGGCGGCGTCGGCCGGGCCGTGCTCGCCCTCGTACCCGTCCTCGCCGGGGCGCTGCTCCTGTACGTCGGTGTCATGATCGCCCAGCCGTTCGTCATGGAGCTGATACCGGAGTTCGGCCGCGCCGAACTCACCGGCACCTACTTCGGGATCTTCTACGTCGTCTCCGGCATCGCCGCCGCCGTCGGCAACACCGTCGTCGGCTGGGCCATGGACGCGGGCGCCCACGGCGCCCCATGGCTGCCCTGGGCGTGCTGCCTCGCCTTCGGCCTCGCCTCGGCGGCAGGCGTCGGCTGGCTGCACCGGCTGCGCGCCCTGCCCGTACGGGCCGTGGCGGTGACGGCATGAGCGACCACGCCACCGCCCGGAATCTGCTGACCGACAACCCCGCCCTGTATGAGGCCCGCTTTCCCGACCCGGACCGGCTCGCCGCCCGCTGGACCGAGGAGGTACTGCGCACGCACGGCGCCGGACCGCACGTCCTCGACCTCGGCTGCGGTACGGGGCGCGACGCCGCCCACCTGCACGCCACGGGCCGTACGGTCGTCGGCGCCGACCTCTCGGACGCGATGCTCGCGCACGCCCGTACCCACCACCCCGGACCCCGCTACGTACGGGCCGACCTGCGCCGGTTCCGTCTTACGGATCTCGCGGCACAGCCCTTCGACGCGATCGTCTGCCTGGACAGCGCGCTGCTGTACTGCCACACCAACCATGAACTGGACGGCCTTCTGGACTCCTGCCGCCGCGCGCTGAGGCCGGGCGGACTGCTGGTGGCAGAGATGCGTAACGGAGCGTTCTTCCTCGGCCGTACAGAGCTCCTGGACGCACCGCAGATCCGCGGCTTCGCGTGGGAGGGCACCGTCTACCGGTCCGTCACCACGCTCACCGTCGACCGGGCAGCCCAGCTGTTGCGCCGACGGAGGGTGTGGAGCACCGAGGACGGCTCACCGCCCGTCGAACAGCACTCCGCGTGGCGGCTGCTGTTCCCCCAAGAACTGAGGTACGCACTCGCCGCGCACGGCTTCACGGTGCTGGACCTGCACGACGGGCCGGGGCCGCGTACAGAGCCGCCTTGGCGGGCTGGTTCGGCCGTGGCCCCAGGGGGTGCTGCCGATGGTGACCGGCTGCATCTCGTGGCCCGCTTGGGCGACGGCTGAACTCCTCTTGACCACCCACTCTCTGTGAGGCGTGACCCACCATGACCGAACTCCCCTCCTCCCGGCAGACCGGCCGGGAACCCGGCGACCTCCCCGGCCTGCGACGGCGCGGCTTCCTCGCCGCGTCCGCGGGTGTCACGGCCGCCGCCGGACTCGTCCTGGCCGGCTGCGGGACCGCCCCCGGCCCGTCGGACACCGGCGGCCGCCCCCGGCGCGGCGGCCGGCTGCGCGCCGCCTTCGCCGGGGGCGGCGCGTCCGAAACCCTCGACCCGCACCTGGGCAACCTCTTCGCCGACGCCGCCCGCGCCAAGGCCCTCTACGACAAGCTGGCCGACTGCGGCACCGACATGGCAGCCCGCCCCCGTCTGGCCGCCAAGTGGGAACCCAACGACACCCTCGACCGCTGGCGGATCACCCTGCGCAAGGCGGCCTTCCACGACGGCAGGCCGGTCACCGCGGAGGACGTCCTCTACAGCTTCCGCCGCATAGCCGACCCCAAGAAGGCGTACCGTGCCAAGGCGTCCCTGGAGCCCATCGACCTCGCCGCCAGCCGGGCGGTCTCGCCGGACACCGTCGAGTTCCGGCTGAAGCGCCCCACCGCCGAATTCCCCAACGTCCTCGCCGCCTTCGGCGCGTACATCATCCCCAAGGGCACGACCACCGCCGACTTCGCCGAGCCCGTCGGCTCCGGCCCCTTCCGCTTCGTCTCCTTCGCCCCCGGCCGCTCCTGCGTCGTCAAGCGCAACGACGCCTACTGGGACGGCGCCCCGCACCTGGACGAGCTCGAATTCGTCGTCGCCAACGAGGAATCGGCACGCGTCAACGCCCTGCTCGGCGGCCAGGTCGAGTACGCACACGAACTCAACCCCACCACCGCGCGCGCCCACGAAGGCAAGGGGCAGATCGAAATCGTCCGGCTGCGCAACAGCGCCATGCAGTCCTTCGCCATGAAGACCGACCGCGCACCGTTCGACGACAAGCGGGTCCGCGAGGCGTTCTTCCTCATCGCCGACCGCAAGGAACTCCTCGACGGCGCGCTCTCCGGAGCGGGCGAGATCGGCAACGACCTGTTCGGCAAGGGCTACGAGTACTACGCGGGCGACCTGCCGCAGCGCCACCAGGACCTCGACCGCGCCCGCCACCTCCTCAAGCAGGCGGGCGCCGAGGACCTGCGGATCACTCTCGACACCTCACCCGTCGCCGCCGGGTTCACCGAGGCCGCCGGCATCTTCCGCGACCAGGCCGCCAAGGCGGGCGTCACCGTTCAGGTCCGGTCCGGCAGCAAGGACAGCTACTGGAGCGACATCCTCGACCGCGGCACCCTGTGCTGCTACCGCTCCGGCGCCATGCCCATCGAATCGCACATCTCCCAGCGGCTGCTCAGCGACTCGACGACCAACGCCACCAAGTGGCACCACAAGGACTTCGACGCCCTGTACCAGCAGGCCCAGTCCACCAAGGACAAGAAGGAACGCGCGGCCGTGTACGGGCGGATGCAGCGCCGTCTGCACGCCGAGGGCGGCTTCCTGGTGTGGGGCTTCGCGGACTGGATCGTCGGCACGTCCCGCCGGGTGCACGGCGTGGCGCACGACGCGCCCGCCAACACGCTGGACTGGGCGCGGTTCGACAAGGTGTGGCTGGCGTGACGGCGGTGGCTGCGCCCCCACGGGCGCGGGCGGGCGCCGCAGCGGCGGCACTGCGCTCCTGGCTCGCGCGCCGGCTGCTGCTCGGTGTCGCGCAGACCGCCGCCGTCGTGCTGCTGGTCTTCGCGCTGACCGAGGCGCTGCCCGGCGACGCGGCCGTAGCCCTGGCCGGGGACCAGCCCGACCCGGCCCGCATCGCGGCCATCCGTACGGAACTGGGCCTGGACCGCCCGGCCGCCGAACGGTTCGCCGACTGGCTCCTCGGGCTGCTGCACGGCGACCTCGGCACCTCGCTGGCCTCCGGCCGCCCCGTCGCCACCTACCTCGCCGACGGCTTCGGCCCCACCCTGCTGCTCGCCGCGATCACCGTGGTGCTGCTCGTACCGGCCGGCGTCGGCCTCGGCGTGCTGGCGGCGCGCCGCGCGGGCTCGCTCGCCGACCGGCTGGTCAGCTCCGCCACCCTCGCCGTCTACGCCGTACCGGAGTTCGCCCTCGGCGTGCTCCTGGTCACCCTCTTCGCGCTACGGCTGGGCTGGCTCCCGCCGACCGCCGTCGGCTTCGGCGGCGACCTGCTCGCCCACCCGGCCGTCCTGGTCCTGCCCGTGCTCGTGCTGCTCTCCCGGCCGGTGTGCTCGATCAGCCGCCTGGTACGGGCCGGAATGATCGACGCGCTGCGGTCCCCGTACGTCCGCCAGGCGACCCGGTACGGCCTGTCCACCGCGCGCGTCCGCTATCTGCACGCCCTCCCGAACGCCCTCGCGCCCGCCGCCCAGCAGCTCGCCCGCACCGTCGACTGGCTGCTGTGCGGAGTGATCGTCGTGGAGGCGCTGTTCGTGATCCCGGGCCTGGGCACCGTCCTGATGAACGCGGTCGCCGAACGCGACGTGCCGGTGGTCCAGGGCCTGGCCGTGGTCTTCGGCGTCATCGCGGTCGTCCTCAACCTGGGCGCCGACCTGGTGGCCCGACGGCTGGCGCCGCGGGCGGGGGTGGCGGCGTGATGACGGAACGGCTGAAGAGGACGGTGCGCGGCGAAGTGACGGCGCGGACGAAGCGGGCGACACGGTGGCCCGGCCGGGCCGGGCTGCTGATCACCGCGGTGCCCCTCCTGCTCGCCCTCCTGGGCCCGCTGTTCGCGGGCGACGCCGGGCCGCGCACCGCGTCCTTCACCCTCGGCGGCGGCCACTGGCTCGGCACCGACTTCGTCGGGCGCGACGTGTGGCGGCAGATCCTGCTCGGCGGGCAGTCGGTGGTGCTCGTCGCGCTGGCCGCGACCGCCCTCGCCTACGCGGTCGCCGTACCGCTGGGCCTGGCCGCCGCCCTCACCCACCGCGCCTGGCTCGAAGAACTGCTGATGCGCCCGCTGGACGTGCTGCTCGCCGTGCCGTCACTGCTGCTGATCCTGCTGGTCGCGGCCGTCTTCTCACCGGGCGCCGCGGGCCTCGCGCTGCTGGTCGCCCTGGTCAACATCCCGGACGCGGCCCGCATCGTACGCGCCGCCGCCGCAGAAGCGGCCGCCCGCCCCGCCGTCGAGGCACTGCGCATGCAGGGCGAGACCTGGTGGCGTACGGCGGTCGGCTACGTCGGCCGGTCCGCGCTGCGCACCTTCGCCGCCGACGCGGGCGTACGGCTGACCGGCGTGCTCTACCTCGTCGCCACCGCCGCGTTCCTGGGCGTCGGCGTGGAACCGGACGCGGCGGACTGGGCGGTCATGGTCGACCGCAACCGCACCGGGCTGTTCGTACAGCCGTGGGCCGTGGTCGTGCCCGCGCTGCTGATCGTGGCCCTGTCGATGGGCGGCAATTTGCTCTTCGACGGGCTGCTGGAGGGGGAGGGGCGCGACCGCGCGCTCAAGGGGGAGAGCAGGGAGGGCCGGAAGCGCCCACGGCCTCACCCGGGGCCCTCCCTTCGCAGGCCGTCCCTTCGATTCTTCCCACGACACACCAAGGAGGGCCGCCGGTGAGCGCGGCAGCGAACGTCGTCGCCGAGGTCGACGACCTGCGGGTCGAGGTCGGCGGCCGGGCCGTCGTCGACGGAGTGAGCCTGCGGGTCCGCGCGGGCGCGGTCACCGCGCTGGTCGGCGCATCCGGCAGCGGCAAGACCACCACGGGCCTGGCCCTGCTCGGCGCGTATCCGCCGGAAGCCCTGGTCACGGGCACGGTGACCGTCGCCGGCGGCCTGGTCGGCCACGTACCGCAGCATCCGGCGGCCGTCCTCAACCCCGCCCGCCGGGCCGGCGCCCTCCTCGCCGACATCGCCCGTACCCAGGTACGCCACCTCCCGCGCCGCGAACGCGCCAAGGAAGCCCACCACCGCGTCACCGAGGCCCTTACCCGGGCCCAACTCCCAGACGCTGACGATCTCTTGCGCCGCTACCCCCACCAGCTGTCCGGCGGCCAGCAACAGCGCGTCGTACTCGCCCAGGCCCTTCTGCTCGGCGCCCGCGTCGTGGTCGCCGACGAACCGACAACCGGCCAGGACGCCCTCACCAAGCGCCGCATCGTGGCGGAGCTGATGTCGGTCGTCCAGCAGGGCATCGGCGTCCTGCTGCTGAGCCACGACCTGGACGTGGTACGGGAACTCGCCGACGAAATCGTGGTCCTCAGAGACGGCCGGGTGGTCGAGGCGGGGCCCGCGGAGCAGGTGGCGTCGGCGCCCCAGGACGCTTGGACGCGCCAACTGTTCGCGCCCCGGGACGCCTGGACGCGCCAGTTGTTCCCGTCCCCGGAGGAGCAGACCGACGCCGGGCCCCGCACCGAACCGGAGCTCGACCCCCTCCCCGTGCTGGAAGTCCGCGACCTGACCGCACACCACCGCGGCAACAGGCCCCGCCGCACCGTCGACGTGCTGCGCAACGTCTCCCTCCGCATGCCGCCCGGCGCGCGAGTGGCCGTCGTCGGCCGCTCCGGCAGCGGCAAGACGACGCTCGGCCGGTGCCTGGCGGGCCTCCACCGTAGATACGAAGGCGACATCCTCCTCGACGGCGTGCCACTGCCGCGCAGCCTCCGCGACCGTACGCCCGCGCACCTGGCGGCCGTCCAGTACGTCTTCCAGGACGCACAGGCGTCCTTCGACGAACACCGCACGGTCCTGGCGCAGGTCGCCCGCACAGCGATCCGCCTGCGCGGAGCCGCCCCCGCGGACGCCACACGGGAGGCCGGGGAACTCCTCGCCGAGGTCGGGCTCGGCGAGCAGCACATCCACAGCCGCCCCGGCCGGCTCTCCGGCGGCGAACTCCAGCGCGCGGCCCTCGCCCGCGCCCTCCTGGCCCGACCCCGCGTCCTGATCTGCGACGAGATCACCTCGGGCCTGGACACGGTCACCCGGCACGGCATCCTCACCGTCCTCGACCGCCACCTCCGCGAACAGCCGGACCTGGCACTGGTATGGATCACCCATGACCTCGGCACGGTCACCACCGCCGACCAGATCCTCGTCCTGGACGCGGGCAACCCGGTCGAACAGGGCCCCACCGGCCAAGTCCTCGCGGCGCCCGGCCATCCCTTCACGGCCGCCTTGGTCGAGGCGTCATCGGGGGCGCGGGTGGGGGTGCCTGGGGCGTAGGGGAGGGGCGGGAAGAAACTCCCCTGACCCCGTCCCCTTTCACCCCGCCTGGTGGGCGGTGCGGGCCGCTTCGACGAAGTCCTCCAGCGCCGCCCAGAAAGGAGAGAAGGCGGTACGGAACTCCTCCCGGGCGTCGGCATCGCCCTCCATCGCGGCCTTGACGCACCGGTAGAACGTACCGGTCGTCCGCTGGAGGGCGAGCGCGGCGGCCGCGGCCTCGGGCGGCCCCTCCAGCTCGACGACCCGCGCACAGCGACGGATCTTCGCGTACTCCGTGATCTCCCGATCGTGCAGCTCCTTCAGAGCCTGCGCGATGTCACCCGCACCGTCGGGGTCGCCGGCACCACCAGCACCACCGGCACCACCGGCGCTTCCGGCACCATTGCGCAGCACCGCCAAGATCTCCCAGTACAGCTCACCCATACGGTGCGTCTGCTCGATCAGGTCCAGGTACGCGGCCCGGCGGCTCTCCCGCAACCGCTCGGCCCGCTGCGCCCGCGCGGCGATCTCCGCCTGGACCCGAGCCGCCCGGGTACTGCCCCGCCCGGCCACCCAACTCGCAAGAACCGCCGTACCACCCGTCACGGACGCGATGGCCAACGTCCACACTGTGCTGTCACCCACGCGACGCAACCCTACCCAGCCACCAACACCGGCAGGGCCCTCAGAAGAACTCATCCAACAGCCGGTAAAACGCCAGCTTTTCCTCCGATACCTCCCCCTCCCATCCGCGCCCGTACTCCCGCAGGAACGCCGCGACACACTCCGGCCCGAACCACGGGTCCTCCTCGTGAGCCAACTCGCGCAACACCAGCGCGAGATCGGAATGCCGGTCCGCACGCCCGACCCGGCCCACGTCGATCAGCCCGGTCACCTCGCAGGTACGCGGATCGAGCAGCACGTTGTCCGGACACAGGTCACCGTGGCAGACCGCCAGATCCTCGTCCGCCGGCCGAGTCCGCTCCAGCTCGGCGAGAAGCCGCTCTCCCGACCACCCCTCCCGCTCCTCGTCCAGATCCTCCAGATCGACGCTCCCTTCAGCGACAGCACGGGCCGCCTGCGGCACCGTCACCGCAAGACTGCGATCGAACGGACACCGCTCCCAGTCCAGCGCGTGCAGCGAACGAGCGAGCCCCGCGAGCGCCACCGCCACGTCCAGCCGCTGCCGCCGCGGCCACCGCGCACTGGCCGGACGCCCAGGAACCGCCTCGGTGACCAACCAGGCGACCCTTCCGTCCCCACCACTCTCCACAACACGAGGTACGGAGATCCCCTCCCCCGCCAACCACCCCAGGCGCTCAGCCTCACCCAACAAGCCCACCCCGGGCCCCGCAGCCGCCACCTTGACAAACAACTCGCGCCCACCACCCCGAAGCCGATAAACATCAGCCCCCGAGGCCCCATCACCCACAGCCGCCCACTCACAACCGGAATACCGACCCCGCAACGCACGCAACGCATCGTCCATGCTCCGGAATTCTTCAGCATCGGAGATCGCGGTGCATCCGACTTTGGGGGCGGGTGGGCGATGGAAGAGCCACCTAACGCGACCCCCACCAGGCCGGGGACACACTCAATGCCCACACATCGCCCGCTTGGTGAACCTCCTGATCACCGGCATCGTGGTCGCCGTCCCCATAAGGGCCGGGGTCGTCGATGACAAAGACGCGAGCACCGGACCCCGGACGCGGGGCGCGAACTCCCCATACGCACCCGTAAGTGAGGTCGGTATGGAGAGGTCGTAGAGCAGCCGATGGACCTGGACACTGATCCCGAAACAGGAAAGAGGCTCTCCCGCATCCGAGAAAGACAGCTCCACCAGCCCGTAATCCCGACGCAGCAAGCCTTCGCCCGCATCGTCCAGATAGCCCGCCCCCAAAGCGGCCTCCCACGCGTCAGGGTCGGCCCCGATGCCGGTTCCCAAGACGTCGCCTCGCGCGGCGACGTGTGCGTAGAAGTCGAGATCGGGCACTCGCGTACCGTACACCCCCTGGGACCCGCCCCTGCCCCCTGCTTTTGCCCTCCCCCGCCCCACCCTCTCCGCCGCCTTCTCCGCCCCGTCGAGGCCCTGCCCGGCAGCGGCATGGGACTCGTCGGCCTGCGCAACGGAGCGTGCGGCTTCCTTCTGAAGGACACCTCCCCGCGGACCTCGCCCACGCCGGCCGCACCGTCGCCGAAGGCAGCGCCATGCTCATGCCCAAGGTCACCATGCGGCTGGACGAGGTGGTACGGGCCGTGGCCAGGGGACTGGCCAACGCGGAGATCGGGCGCGAGCTGGCGATGAGTGAGGGTACGGTCAAGGCCCACGTCAGCCGGGCCCTGGCCAAACTGGGACTGTCGAACCGGGTGCAGATGGCGCTGCTCGTACGGGACGCGGGGAAGAGGTAGGGCGCGTCGGCGGGACCGTCCTCGTCGGCCGATCCGCTGCCCGTCTCGCACGGCCCCGGGCCGATCGGTGTGGGGCCCCGGCCCCGGCTCGCCCGATGTGGGGCCCGGCACCCCGCGCCGCACTCCTGTGTACGGTTCCGGGCATTAGGCTGGTCTTGTGTTCGGTACCGTTCAGAAGTCTTTCGCCGCCTTCGACGTGGTCTGCTTGGCCGCGTCGCTCGGCGGCGTGAGCGCGTACCGCCACATCCTGGCGGCGCTGCCCGACACGTTCCCCGCTGCCCTGGTGCTGGTGCAGCACCGGCCGGTCCGGGAGCGGGACGGGCTGGTCGGGGTGTTGCGGTACCGCTCCGCGCTGCCCGTACGGCTGCTGGAGGACGGCGATCAGCTGGCGCCCGGCGTCGCGCACGTCGTACCGGCGGGCCAGTGGGCGGCCTTCACCCCCGAGGGCAAGGTGTCGCTGCACGCCGCGAACGGCCACCGCTCGGCGGACCCGATGTTCGCCTCCGCCGCGGCCGCCTTCGGGTCCCGGGCCCTGGCGGCGGTGCTCACCGGGCGCCTGGAGGACGGCGCCCTGGGCGTACGGCACATCAGGGGCGCGGGCGGACGGGTGCTCGCCCAGGACATCACCACCTCGGAAGCCTTCGGCATGCCGAGCGCCGCGATGGCCACCGGCTGCATAGACTTCGTGCTGCCCCTGCCGGTGCTGGCTCACGCGCTGGTCAGCTTGGTGATGGTGCCGGGCGCCGCGGGGCTGATGCGGGTGTCGCTGCCGTCCTGGGCCGCGGTGATCCCACCCGAGGCCACCGCCTGACCACGGCACGAAAGGCGGGTACGCATGACGAACGGCGCCACCGGCCCGTACGACCCCAGGGGCAACCGCCTCCTCTCCGCCCTGCCGGAGGCCGAGCGCCGCCGGCTGGAGCCGCACCTGAAGTCGGCCGAGCTGAACTCCGGTGATGTGCTGTACCGCCCCGGGGAACCGATCGACGCCGTGTGGTTCCCCGTACTGGGAGTGATCTCGATCGTCGCCGAACTGGACGGACCGGCCGTCGAGGTCGCCACCGTCGGTGACGAGGGCATGGTCGGGCTCCCGGTCTTCCTGGGCGTCGGCAGCCCCACCGAACGGGCGGTGTGCCAGGTCCCCGGCCGGGGGCTGCGGATGGACGCCGACCGGTTCCGCCACGAGATCGCCGTCCTGGACGGGCGGCTGCAGCAGATACTGCAATGTTTCACCCAGGCGATGTTCACCCAGCTGGCGCGGAACGCGGCCTGCAACCGCAGTCACCGCACCCGCCAGCGGTGCGCCCGCTGGCTCCTGATGACCGGCGACCGGATGCACAGCGACCGGTTCCCGCTCACCCAGCGGTTCCTCGCCCAGATGCTCGCGGTGCGCAGATCGTCGGTCAGCGAGGTCGCGGGCGCCCTGGCCGAGGACGGCTGCATCAGCTACAGCCGCGGCATCATCACGCTCCTGGACCGCGAGCGCCTCGAAGCGAACGCCTGCAGCTGCTACCGCGTCATCCGCGAGTCCATCGACGCGACGTTCCCTTCGGCCACCGATTCGGGCCGGTGACACGGCCCGGCCTGAGTACGGGGCGGTGACACGGCCGGTCTGAGTACGGGGCGGTGACACAGCCGGTCTGAGTACGGGGCGGTTTCGGGCCCGGCTCAGGGGCCCGGCGGCAGCAGCCGCGTCTCGGCCGCCGGAAGCCCCTTGGCCCACCAGTGGTCGTAACGGCGGTACGCCCCGGGATCGCGGTCGGCGAGGAGCCGCGCGAGCGAACTGGCCTCGGCGGCCAGCCCGTCCCAGACGTGGCGGGGGAGCGGGTGGAAGGCCCCGGCCTCGATCTGTCCGTCGACCGGGCGCCAGACACCGGCGACGTACCCGTCGACCAGCAGAGTGGGCAGCACGTCGCCGTTCCTGCGGATCACATGCTTGCGGTACGCGGGCGGAATGACGCGGCCGCGGTCGGCGTAGGAGAGCAGGACGCTGTCCCACATCGCCATCAGACGGGGCGGCGCCGAAGTGTCCTCGTCCGGCCGGGGCGCGCCCGGTATGTCGTACAACACCACCCCGTCGGGGCCCTCCAGCGATACGAGATCGTCGGCGAGCGCCTGTACAGCGGCGCGGACCCGCGACTGCTGCACCAGCGCGAACTGCGCCACGTCCGCCACCGACGCCGGCCCGAACCCCGCCAGATAGCGGCGGACCAGAGCCTGCAAACCCGCGGCGGCCGCATCGGGGTCCGCCAGGACCGGCCGCGTGCTCGCCGCGACGTGCGTCTGACGGGTGTCGAACAGCCAGGGCGCGTCAACGGGCGCGTGCCACAGCGGAACGTATTGCCGCAGCATGCGCCAGGCCGACGGCTCCAGCGGCGCCCCCAGACGCTCTTCGAGCCACCCCTGCATGTCGCTGGTGGCGCGCGGTCGCGCGGCGAACTCCAGCAACTCCGGTACGAGCGTGCCGGCGTCGGCGGCGGTCAGCCCGGACGCCGTGAAACGGGCGTCGCCGAGCCTGGCGCCGCGGAGCGTCGGTTCCACGGCCTCACGAAAGGCGCGGTAGTCCGTGGCGTGGACCATGTGCAACGTCACCCGCATCAGCGTTGCCTTGACCGCCCGGAAGCCGGACACGGCGGCGTCGAGGTCGGCGGGGGAGAAGCCGCTGAGCCGGTTCCACAGGGCGACGTACGGCGACGCGGGCTGCTGCGCCTGTAGGGCGACCACCTGCTTCAGCCCGTCGGCCACATCGAGCGGCGCGCGGGCGAGCAGCAACTGCCGGGCCAGCGTGGAACGGTTGAGGGCACGCGCGGTGATCACCATGCGGCGATTCTGCCGCCCTGCCCGCGTGCGGCCTATACCCCACGGCCTCTTGGGCGCGGGTTACGGCCCCGGCCTTGCCGTTTGATCCACGTGGCCGAACTGGACGTATGGGCCGCTCCTCATGGGCGCGGCCCATACACGGGCCATCTCTCCGGCCCGGGCACGGCGTCAGGACGCCCGCATCCAGCCGGGCGGCTCGACACCCCGGAACTCGTTCAGCGCCAGGCGGGACCCGGCCCGAGATCGCTCTGGATGGACGCCTGGTCCTTGAGCAGCGCGCTCTTGCCGAGGACGTCCATGACCTCCTGCTCACTCTTGTAGAAAGTGTTGCTTTCGTCGGCCCAAGCCGTGGCAGGGGCGCCGGCGACCGGTGCCGCGAGGAGTGCCGTAGCGGCGCCGAGCTCAACCAGGCCCGCCGTCTGCCGCGGGTTTGCCCAGGGGAGCCGGGGCCGCGTCTGAGCCCGGCTCCACCCTGTTGTGCTCGACGAACGCGACGCCCGCCACCGCATTACCCGCGAGGGCATCACGTCATCCCACCGACTCGGTAGGCACCGCCGAGTGATCGGGCGAACCGTGCCGTGGCCGGGCGGTTGCCGCCGCTTGCTTCGCCGCTACGAACGCGACGCGGACCGCTTTCCTGCCGTCACCGCCATGGCCGCGACCCTCATCGGCCACCGCAGGCCGGCCAACTGAGACCACGTCTAAGTGGCTCGCCCGCTCGCTGGCCTGGTCCTGGCGCAGGATGCGCCCGAAGGTCGCCGCGTAGGGGTGGGGATTGTTGCGCGGGTAGGCATAGGTGAGGACGGCGGGCGGGGCGCCGGTGAGCGGCAGGTACAGGATGTCCGGATCGGGGTACTGCGCGGCCACCGATACCGGGAGCACCCCGACTCCGCGTCTGGCGGCGACGGCGTGGAGGTATTCCTCGATGTTGGAGGTTTCCACGCCGACCTCGGGGGTGGCATCGGCCGGCCAGTCCTGCGGGGTGAACGTGCCGCTCACGGTATTGACGATGAGGCAGCGACGCCCGAGGTCGCGCCAGGTGACACGGTCACGTACGGCCAGGGTGGAGGTGCGGGAGATCGCCGCGATGTGCGGCTCCCGCAGGATCTCGGTGGTGACCAGGCGCGGATCGCTGATGCTCCCCCAGAGCAGGGCCGCGTCGACCGCACCGTCGCGCAGTCCGGCGGTGCGGTCGTCCTGGCGCACGGTGTGCACGATGACGCGGTGCTGCTCCTCCAGCGTGGCCGTCGCTCGACGGCCACGCTGGAGGGGAAAGCCCCAGGCATAGCCGAGGCGCAGTGAGGACTGCGCCTCGGGGGGCTGGAGAGCCATTTCCAGCTGGGGCAGCAGGGCTTGGAGATCGGCTTGCAGTCGGCTCCCGTCCGCGGTGAGGCGGGGGTGGCGGGTGCTGCGGTCCAGCAGGGTCCGGCCCAGGGCCCCCTCCAGACGCTGGATGTGCCGGCTGAGGGTGGGCTGGGAGATACCGAGACGATCAGCGGCCCAGGTGAAGTGCTGCTCCTCGGCCAGGACGAGGAAACATCGCAAGTGATGCAAACCGATTTCCATGGGGTACAAACTAGCCAGTTGTGGCTGTCGTCCCAGCTCAGGGGGCCGTAACGGCATCTCCCCCACGTCGTACGGCACCACGTACCACGGTCAGGTGCACCATCAGGGCGACCAGGGTGAGTGCGGCCGTGTAGTACGGCAGGGAGCCCGGAGCCACGCCGAGGCCCAGCACCACGCCGCCGAGCGCGGACCCGAGGCCGCTGCCGAGGTAGACGGCGGAGCTGTTGAGAGAGACGGCGACCGTGGCCTGTTCCGGCTGGGCCGCGATGAGCTGGTGCTGCTGCGGCACCTGGATGGCCCATCCGGCCGCGCCCCAGATCACCAGCGGGACGGCTGCCAGAGCCACGGCGGTGTGCGCGGCGACGGGCAGGACGAGCTGGCTGACCACGACGAGGACCAGGATCCAGGTGACCGCGGCGAAGGGCCGGCCGGTGCGGTCCACGATGCGGCCGATCAGCAGACTGCCGACGATGCCGCCCGCGCCCCAGGCCCACATGGCCCAGACCGTCTGGTCGGTGTGCGCGGCGTCGACGACGAACTCGGCGAGGTAGGTGTACAGACCAAGGCTGGCGATACCGCCGAGCAGCGAGACGGAGACGATGCCGGCGACCCGGCCACTGGCAAGGGCGCGCACACGCCGGCCCAGCGGCGGCGGCGGGCTCACCGCGACCTGCGGCAGCCGCATGATCCCGATCAGCGCGACCACGCCCAGCGCGGTGATCAGCCACAGCGTGCCGCGCCACCCCATGTGCGAGGCGAGCAGCATGCCGACCGGGACACCGATGACGGTGCCGATGCTCAGGCCGCCCATGACGGTGGCGAGCGCGCGGCCACGCCGTTCCGGAGCGGTCAGACCCGCTGCCGTGGCGGCGGCGATGGGCGAGTACACGCCCGCACCGATGCCCGCGACCGCGCGGGCGATCAGGAGGACCCACAGGCTGGGGGCGACGGCGGTCAAGGCGTTGCCGATGGTGAAGACCACCAGCGCCACGCCGAGCACCACCTTCGCCGGCCGAGCGGCCAGCAGGGTGGCGAAGACCGGCCCGCCCAGCGCGTAGCAGAGCGTGAAGACGGTGACCATCTGGCCGGCCGACGACGCCGAGATGTGCAGATCCGCCGACACCAGGGGCAGCAGTCCGGCCATCACGTAGGCGTCCACGCCCAGCGCGAACGTGCCCAGCGCCAGCAGCGGGATGAACCTACCGCGGGTGTCGTCCTTCTTGGGGGTGGATATTGTCTCTGTGGCGCTCATCCGAGGCGCTCCAAGTCCGTTTCGGCGATGATCCGGCGACCGTTGGGGAAGTAGCTGGCCGGTTCGGTCACCGCGGCCTTCTGTTCGATCTCGTTGAGCAGGCGCTGCAGCCGTACGGACTCCTCGAGGCCGGCGAACGGTACGGCAGGCTGCTGCCGGTTGTGCGCGAACCGCACGGCGTCCGTGACGACGCGGCGCAGCGAGACGATGGTGCTGTGCCCATCGGGAACCGGGTCGTGGCGGGTGTCCACCTCGCACAGCAGCTCTTCCCGGCCGTCGGCCTCGCGCCAGATCCGCAGGTGGTCCGCGTCCCATGTGGGGTTGGAGTACTCCACGGTGGCGTATACCAGGCCGCCTTCCCGGTCCCGGAAGACGCAGTCGATCGTGCGCTGCCGGGTGACGTTGACGAAGCTGCTGTAGACGCTCACCACGGCGTCGCCCAGCCGAGCTGTCAGGGCCACGCTGTCCAGGACGGCGGGCCCGGAGACGGAGTAGTCGGAGCAGACGGCGACGGCGTCACACAGCCGCAGCTGCCGGCCGTCGAGGTCGAGCCCCTGGACCAGATCCAGGGAATGGATGACCTCGCTGGCGACTCCGACCGTGGGCCGGTGGTCGTTGATGCGGTTCTTGCCCCAGGTGGCGTGGGCCCGCACCAGGGTCAGCCGGTGACGGTGCACGTGGTCCCGGAGGGCCACGCTCGCCTCCGAGTACCGGCCGACCAGGTCCATGGCGAAGCCGGAGACATCGCTCAGGGCCGAAGTCACGGCGTCCAGGTCGTCATGGGCGGAGGTGAGGGGCTTCTCCGCCAGGACGAAGCCCTGGTAGCCCTTGAGGCGCGTCAGAATCTCGGCGTGCGCGGAGTCGGTCACCGCGACGATGACGAGATCGGGCTCGAATGCCTTGAGGGCGCCTTCGATCGTGGGGAAGTAGGGGATGTCCTCGACCGTACGGTGCCGGGCGTGGTACGCGATCTCGATGTCGAGGCCGAGTTCCCGCGGGCCGGAGAGGCTGCGCAGTGCGCTGCGGAAGCGCGTACCGGCGTAGCCCATGCCCGCGATCAGTACTTTCACGGTGTCCATGGGGTCATCCCTCCCGGCTCGCGGTGACGGGGCGGTGATAGAGGCCCTCTTCGGAGAGCTGCCAGCCGGCCCGGCGATGGAATTCCACGGCACCGCTGCTGCTCTGCATCGTGGCGACGTCGGCGCCGCGCGCAGCCGCCCACGCGAAGAGACGGTCGATCACCGCGGTGGCCAGGCCCTGGCCCCGGTCACGCGGGTCGGTGACGAGGGTCTGCATCCAGGCCACCCGGCCGTTGGGCTGAGCAGGCGAAGGGGGACGCCGGTCGATGACGGAAAGGGCGCAGGCCCGGAGCCGGTCGGGGCCGGCGGCCACCGAGACGAACACGTCCTCATGGGACACGTTCTCCGTCAGCCAGGCCCGGTAGCCGGCCCGCCACGCCCTGCGCGCCTCGGGGGTCGTCGCGATGTACGGGAGCGATGCCTGCTCCTCGTCGCCGTCGAGCAGGAAGGCGCGCAGACGGATGAGTTCGTCGATGTCCGCCGGCTCCGCACGCCGCACCACGGTGTCGGTCGCTGTCGTCACGCTGTCCTCCTGTGCAGTCCGAAGTGGGTGAAGACCTCGTCCAGGGCACGGACCAGGTGGGTGATGTCCTCGTCGGAGTGGTTCGGCGTGACGTTGACGCGGAATCGCTCGGTGCCGGCCGGGACGGTGGGCGAGTTGATGGGCTGCAGGTAGATGCCGTGCAGGTCCAGCAGCCGTGCGGCCGACTGCTTGCACAGCTCGGCGTCCCCGACCAGGACCGGCAGAACGTGCGTCGTGCTGCACGGCATCACCTCGATCCCGGCGCCCTCCAGAGCCGTACGCAGGTGGGCGGTCTTGCTCTGCAGCGCGTCCCGTTCGGCAGTAGAGGTCTTCAGGTGTTCCACGCTGGCGTGGCAGGCCGCCACGACCGCCGGTGGCAGTGAGGTGGTGAAGATGAAGCCCGAGGCGAAGCTGCGGATCG
The DNA here is from genome assembly GCF_001279365.1 of Streptomyces sp. NRRL F-5755. Classification (NCBI taxonomy): domain Bacteria; kingdom Bacillati; phylum Actinomycetota; class Actinomycetes; order Kitasatosporales; family Streptomycetaceae; genus Streptomyces; species Streptomyces sp. NRRL F-5755. The sequence continues at coordinate 28,695 of NZ_LGCW01000289.1, forward strand.
CGTCGACCAGGGTGGTCGAGCCGGTGATGTAGCCACCGATGACGCCGATCGCCTTGGCCATCGTGCCCTGGATGATGTCGACGAGGTGATCGACATTCAGCTGTGCCGCGATCCCGGCACCCCGGGGCCCGTACATGCCGATCGCGTGCACTTCGTCGAGGTAGGTGAGCGCGTTGAATTCGTGCGCGAGCTTGACGATCTCTTCGATGGGGGCGACGTCACCGTCCATCGAGTAGACGGACTCGAAGACGACGATCTTCGGACGGTCCAGAGGCTGGCCGGCGAGCAGCTCTTCCAGGTGGGCCACATCGTTGTGGCGGAACGTCTTGCGCTCCGCTTTGGTGCTGCATATCCCGTTGATGATCGAAGCGTGGTTCAGCTCGTCGGACAGGACGATGGGATCGGGCAGCAGGCGTAGCAGGCACCGCAGAGTCGCATCGTTGGAGCTGTATCCCGTGGGAAAGACCAGTGCGGCTTCTTTGTGGTGCCATTCGGCGAGCGAAGCCTCCAGCGCGGAATAGTGGGCGTGAGTTCCGCCGATGTTCCGCGACCCCCCGGAACCGGCTCCGTACTCATCGATCGCCCGGTGCATGGCCCCGACCACCTTGGGGTGCTGCGACATCCCCAGATAGTCGTTGCTGCACCATACGGTCACCTGCTGACTGCGCCCGTCGGCCGCGCGACGCGTCGCCTTCGGGTACGCGTTCGCGTGACGATTGATTTCTGTGAACGTTCGGTACTGGCCATCTCGTCTCAGCTTGTCAAGCTTTTCCGCCAGATAGCTTTCGTACATTCCCCCGCCTTGCAACTAACATGCGCACTTGAGCGCACGTGTCATGTAAACGCCGGAATTACATACAGCGGGAACCTCCCCCGCAAGTCGGCCGCCTGCATCTGTGATGCACCTTCTGTATGACCGCTGGTCAACGGAGTTGACAGCGGTCGGTGAGATGCTGATCACAGCACCGAGGGCGGGTTCGGGGGCTACGGCGCGGTCGGTGGGGCGTCGTTGCCCCAGGTCGGCGCCTGCTTCCTGAGCGGGGTGAGGGTTCCTGTGTGGCGCGATGACGCCGTGATCAGCGCCACAGGGGGCGACGGCTCGTAGCGGAAAGTGGTCAACATCTCGCCGTTGCGTAGGGAAGTTGTACGTAGAGTCACTATTCGAGGCGGCTAAAACGGTTATTTCTGACTTCTGCTCACTAAGAGGCACCTAGCGTGTCTTACGCTTCGATGTGGCGCAAAAAGCCCCGGACATCGGACATGGTGGCTTGGAGTCTTCAACGGACTGTTGTTAGGTTCCCTCCCGTCGTTGAGAAACGACAGTGTTCAAACGGGGGATGAACCACATGATTCTTCGGCATGCTGACCACACGACTGGTCTCGCCATTCACTTCTGCTGTCTCGCCTGACGCCGCGGTACCACCGCAGGCAAGAGCCGAACTTCTGCTTCCGCGCACCGCCCGCAGCCGATTCCCGGCCCTGCGTGGGGCCGTATCACCATGAGATGAATCGGTCGGCTGCGAATGCTGCCGCACATCCGTTGGCGAGCCTCCCGGCGCCATCGGCACCGGGCGGACCGAGCGGTGGCGCGAGCAGTTCGGCCACTTCGCCTCGATGGGACGCCGGCCGGTCGGTCGCCGTATCCGACGGCTACACCTGACGCTCCGTCAACAACCCGGCTGCCGAACCGTAACGGGGGCAAGCCCGCACGCCCGCACCCACGTCCCGGCGGTCACGACAGCCCACAGCGGCATCCGCACCACCTTCGCATCCACTCAGCACGGGGGAATCATGAGAGAAGTCAGCGTCAGCACGGCCGTAGCCGTGCACCGTTGGGCGCAGGTCGCCGGTGACGCGCCGGCCGTCATCTACGAGGGCACCGAAATCACGTACGCCCAACTGAGCGCCCTCGTACGTGAAATGGCCGGCACCCTGTCCCAGGGTGGTCTGCGGGCCGGGGACCGCGTCGCCTACCTCGGCCACAACAGCGCACTGCTGCTGGAGACGGCGCTCGCCGCCGCCCACCTCGGGGCGATCTTCCTCCCGGCCAACTTCCGGCTCGCCGCCGAGGAAGTGTCCTACCTGCTCCACGACTCCGGCACCCACACCGTGGTCGCCGAGGACGGGCACCGGCCGGTCGTCGACCGTATCGCCGACGGCTCGCCGGTCCGCCGCTTCCTGCTCGGCGACCGTGACCCGCTCGTCCCGGCCGCCACCTCGGCCCATCCGCGCTGGGAGCGCCTGTCCGAGGCGGGCGGGAGCGCTCCGCGCGGCGAAGCCGTCAAGGCCGGTCCGGACGACATCGCCGTACTGATGTACACCTCGGGGACGACGGGCCGCCCGAAGGGCGTGATGCTGACCCACGGCAACCTGTGGTGGAACCACCTCAACGTGACCGGCTCCCTCGACGTGCGCCCCCGCCACACCACACTCGCGGTGGCGCCCATGTTCCACATCGGCGGCCTCAACGCTTTCACCTTGGGCGCCCTGGCCCGCGGTGGCACCGTGGTCGTCAGGCGGGCTTTCGAACCCGCCCAGTGCCTTGCCGACTTGACGCAGCATCAGGTGAACAGCGTGTTCGCGGTGCCGGTCATGTTCGCCGCGCTGGCCTGCACCCCCGGATTCGCCGAAGCCGATCTGACCGCGCTGACGGCCGCGGTCGTGGCCGGGGCCCCGGTACCTGGACAACTGGTGCGCGACTACGCGGCCCGCGGCGTCCAATTGCAGCAGGCGTGGGGGCTGACCGAGACCGCCCCGTTCGCGACGTACCTGCCCGGACACCTGGTCGGCGATCACCCCGACTCGGCCGGCTTCCCCATGCCGTACACCGAGATACGGCTGACGAACCCCGAGACGGGAGCCACCGTCACCGAAGCGCGGATGCCGGGGGAGGTCTGCGTCCGGGGGCCGCACGTCACCCCGGGCTACTGGAACAACCCCGAAGCCACCGCGGCGGCGTTCGACTGCTCCGGCTGGTTCCACTCCGGGGACATCGGCTACCTCGACGAGGAGGGACTGCTGTACATCGTCGACCGCCTCAAGGACATGATCATCAGCGGCGGGGAGAACGTCTACCCCGCCGAGATCGAGCGGGTACTCGCCGCGCACCCCGACGTCCATGACGTGGCGGTGGTGGGCGTGCCGCACCCCAAGTGGGGCGAGACCCCGGTCGCGGTGCTGCGCCAGGACGGCGCGGCGCCCCGGCTCACCATCGAGGAAGTCCGCGCGTACGCCGGTCAGCGGCTGGCCCGTTACAAGCTGCCGACCGCCGTCAGCCATGTGGAAGCCCTGCCCCGCAACCCCAGCGGAAAGCTCGACAAGGTGGCCCTGCGGGCCTGGGCGCTGAGTGAGTACGAGACCGCCGGGCCACTCAGCCACTGATCCACCACCCCGATACCCCGACATCCCGGCAGACCGCTGGGTCAACTACGCATCACACAGCGCGGGTTCGACCACGTAAAACGGCCCATCGCGCCTACCGAACCCGCGTCACCACCGCATCACGGAAGAGAAATGCACACCATGGACACTGCCCTGGCAGCCAACGACAAGGCCGAACTTCTCATCGACGGCCACACCTTGACGGTGGCCGATGTCGTCAGCGGCGCTCGCCCCGCCGACACCACTCGCGTCCGCGCCCGGCTCGCCGAAGGCGCGGTCCAGCGCATCGAGCAGTCCCTCGCGCTCAAGAACAAGGTCATCGAGGCCGGTCTGCCCGTCTACGGCGTCACCTCGGGCTTCGGCGACAGCAACACCCGGCAGATATCCGGCCTCAAGTCCGAGGCCCTGCAGACCAACCTCATCCGGTTCCTGTCCTGTGGCATCGGCCCCGTCGCCACCCCGGACGTCATCCGGGCCACCATGATCGTACGGGCGAACTGCCTGGCCAGGGGCGCCTCCGGAATCCGTACCGAAATCCTCGAACTGCTTCTGGACTGCCTCAACAACGATGTGCTGCCGCCCATCCCCGAGCGCGGCTCGGTCGGCGCGAGCGGCGACCTGGTCCCGCTGAGCTACGTGGCCGCGCTGCTGACCGGACAGGGCAAGGCGCTGCACCAGGGTGAGGAGAAGGATGCCGGCGTGGCACTGGCCGACGCCGGTCTCGGTGCGGTGGTGCTCGGGGCCAAGGAGGGCCTCGCGCTGGTCAACGGCACCTCCTTCATGTCCGGCTTCGCCACCCTCGCCGTCCACGACGCCACCGAACTGGCCTTCGCCGCCGACCTGAGCACCGCGCTGGCCTCCCAGGTGCTCCAGGGCAACCCCGGCCACTTCGTCCCGTTCATCTTCGACCAGAAGCCGCACACCGGAACCCGCACCAGCGCCCGGACCATCCGTGAACTGCTCGGCAACCCCGAGGACCGCGACCCCTCCGTGGACCCCGAGGGCGCTGCCCTTACGGAGTCCGGTTTCCGGGAGTTGGAGGAGCCCATCCAGGACCGGTACTCGGTGCGCTGCGCGCCGCATGTGACCGGTGTGCTGCGTGACACCCTTGACTGGGCGAAGAACTGGGTCGAGGTCGAGATCAACTCCACCAACGACAACCCGCTGTTCGATGTGGAAGCGGGCATGGTCCGCAACGGCGGCAACTTCTACGGGGGTCACGTCGGCCAGGCCATGGACGCGCTCAAGACCGCGGTGGCCAGCGTCGGCGACCTGCTGGACCGTCAGCTCGAACTGATCGTCGACGAGAAGTTCAACAACGGGCTCACCCCGAACCTCATCCCGCGGTTCGACACCGACAGCCGGGAGGCCGGGCTGCACCACGGCTTCAAGGGCATGCAGATCGCCGCCTCCGGCCTCACCGCCGAGGCGCTCAAGAACACCATGCCGGCGACGTCGTTCTCCCGGTCGACCGAGGCCCACAACCAGGACAAGGTCAGCATGGCCACCATCGCCGCACGGGACGCCCGTACGGTCGTGGAACTGGTCCGCCAGGTCGCCGCCATCCACCTCCTGGCCCTGTGCCAGGCGGCGGACCTGCGCGGCCGGGAGTGCCTGAGCGCTCCGACACGTGCCGCGTACGAGCTGGTCCGCTCCGTCTCCGCCACGATGGACGGTGACCGGCCGCTGGCCCAGGACATCGAGCTGGTGGTCGGCCTCATCGCGTCCGGCGAGCTCCGCCGGGCCGTCGAGGACGCCGGGCGCGACTGATCCGCCACTCTGCGGGGGCAGCTCCCCGCTGAGAGTGATGAGCCTACGAATGCCTTCGGTGACGACCATGCGCTGACAAGGGCGGCTGCAGCATGTGCCGCAGCCGCCCTTTCCCGGCTGTCTTTCCGGTCCGGGCATTACTCCTGGCGATGCGGAACACTCGTCGTAGGCCGGGCTACGCCGGGCAGGTGGCGGCCCGTAACTATCCCGGCCAGAGGCCGACTGGGCTCGTTCTCCCCGCATTCTCCCCAGCAACCTGAAGAAGGTGCGCCGCACGCGCTTCCCGCGGCGTCCGATCCGCACTTCTGAAAAGTCCTCTTCCGGGCGGCCCTCACCTGGGCTTCTGTGGTGCGGTGTGGCAGTCTGACCAGGGCAAATGGATCTTTCAGTGTCTTTCCATGTGGCTCAGCTTTACGCAGCCGATTCTCCCCAGGTGCTCCCCACCGGGATCCCTTTTCCTCAGTTTCTCCTCAGAGAAGCTCCTCGGGTGGAGTCGTGCCCGTCTTGGACGAGGCACGCAGTGACTACTGACTGTGACCCGTCCGGCAGCGGTCACCAGGTGGGGTGGTGGCGGGCGATCAGTTCGGGGAACCCTCTGGTCAGGCCCTTCATGACGTTATCGCCGTAGCAGGCGAACAGGGGGTTGTCCGGGTCCACCGTCACGCCGCCCGCGGCGCTGACGTACCGGCTCGGCAGGGGCCGGACCGACGCCTCCAAACGAGGGCTGTAGAAGAACGGCATGGAGTACCGGTCGACCCCCGGGGCCGGGCGGACGACCCGGTGAACGGTGGCTTTGAGGTATCCGCGCGTGGCGACCTCCAGCAGTTCACCGAGGTTGACCACGAACGCGTCCGGCAGGACCGGGACGTCGACGAAGTGACCGTCCTCGACGGCGACCTGCAGCCCGCCTTTGTCGTCCTGCACCAGCAGGGTGAGCAGTCCGTAGTCCTTGTGGGTGCCCGCGCCGTCGCCCTTCGGGACGCTGCCCGCCGTGGCGTCCGGCCCCGGGTAGTGCAGCAGCTTGAAATGGATCTGCGGCTCCGGGGTGACCACATCGTCCAGGAAGCCCTCGGGAGTCTCCAGGGACTCCAGGATGAGCCTGAGCATCCGGTGCGAGAGGCTCGTCAACCGGTCCATCCATGCCAGTACGGCCGGCCGCAGCTCCGGCAGGGCGGCCGGCCACTGGTTGGGGCCGACCAGCCACTGGTAGGCGGGCTCTCCCGGGCCGGGGCTCCGCGCCGGGCGCTCGGGACCGATGTCCAGCTGCCGGCGCTGGTCCGGGACACCCCGGGTGCGCTCCCGCCCCATCGCGGAGTAGCCGCGGAAGTGAGGGGAGTTGAGGACGTCGAGAGCCGCGTGCTCCGACTCCGGCAGGGAGAACAGCCGACGCGTCAGGTCGAGCAGCTCGGCGGCGCCGGTGACGCCGTGGCCGGTGAGCTGGAAGAACCCGATGTCGTGGACGGCGGCCCGCAGCCGGTTCAGGAACCCGGCGCGCGCTTTCGGACCGTGTTCGCTGTCCCGGAGATCGATCACGGGAATCGCTTCTGGCATGGAGTGCTCCTGGTTTCTCGATACGGTTGTGAACCTCACCACTGCGTTACGGTTCCGGACCGGCCCGCACGGAGGCGGCACGCCGGGACGGGGAGAAGACAGAAGACGGGGCAGTTACAGGGGCGTGGGAACAGCCCGCGTCGACCAGGTGTCCGGCCGACGCCGTTGTCGATGCCCCGTCAGGACAGCGGAGTGCCGTGCAGGGTCACCGCGTCGGCCGCCCGCTCCAGTGCCGCCGCGCAGTCCCGCTCCGTCTCGGCGACGGCGACGAGGAGGGCATACCGGGAGCGGGAGTCGCCCGGCGGGGACAGCCGCAGCTCCCGGCCCGGGACCGTCAGCACCCGTACTTCCCGGATCTCGGGCGGCAGCCGGTCCTCCGCGATCTCGACGGACTCGACCCGTACCTCCCTTTCGGGATACAGGAAGCGGACCGCGGCCGTTGCGGAGGCCCCGGACGTCCGGAAGTCCGGCGTGGCGCCGACCGCCAGATCGGCCGCCATCAGGCCGATCTCCCATCCGGTGACCAGGCCGCCGAGGTACGGGACACGGCCGCCGCCGATCCGTGCGTTGATCTCCACGACCTTCGGGCCGGAGGAGGTCAGGCGCAGCTCGGTGTGGGTCACCGTGTCGGTCAGGCCGACGGCGGTGTGGGCTTTCTGGACCACTTCGAGCAGAACGTCGTCGGACAGCAGCGGGTCGTCCGCCCGGACCGTGTGGCCCACCTCCTGGAACCCGGGGGCGTAGCCGAGCTGCTTGTGCGCCACGAACAGCGCCGTGACCTGCCCGTCGCGGCAGACCGCCTCCACACTGATCTCGGGCCCGTCGAGGAACTCCTCCACCAGGGTGGGCTGTTCGTACCGGGGCACCTCGTCGAACCAGATCCTGCCCGCCTGCTGGTAGGCCCGTGCCAACTGCCGCTCGCCGCCGACATAGGTCACTCCGCAACTCGCTGAAAGCGCCCGGGGCTTGACCACCACCGGATAGCCGATCCGGGCTGCCGCCTCGCTCGCCTCGGCCAGACTCGCGACGGCTGCCGACCGGGCCTGCGGGACGCCGGCCCGGTCGAGCGCCTTCCGGCCGGCGTACTTGTCCCGGCATGCCCTCACGGCCTCGCGCGGGCTGGTACGCAGCCCTAGCGCGGTCGCCAGCTCGGCGACGGCCTCCACGCGCGTCTCCTCGTAGGTGAGCACACCCGCGAATCGCTCGGGGTGGGCCCGGACGGCGGCGGTCATCGCCGCGACGTCCAGGGTGTCCACCACACCGAACGAATCGATGTAGGGCTTTTCCCAGGAGGGAGGCGCGGGGCACAGCAAATGCAACCGGTATCCGGACGCCATGGACCGCAGTACGTAAGCGCGCCAGTGCTCGCTGCCACTGCCTACCAGCAGCAGGAGCGGCCGCCCCGAGGAACCGGCCGAAGAGCAAGCCGCATCAGTGGTGTCGGTGTTCGCTGTCGGCATGTGGGCCGGTTCCTCCGTCATGTCATGCGAGGGGCGGCAGGCGGGGCGAGTGGTGAGGGACGGGGGCTCCTGACGCTGTCCACCCGTCGGTGGTGGGCGCATCGGCCGGTGACGGGCCGGTCGTGGGCGCCTTGGCCCCGGTCCCATCGTGAGTGCTGTGGGCCCTTGTCCCAGGGCACTCACATCATCACGTGACCGGCGGCCGTTATCCACCCCTGCGTTTTACGCCGAATGGGCGCCCACTCTATTTGGTTCGGGTTCTCTTCCCGGCAGAGTTGACGGGTGAACCGAGGAAGCGCGCCGCCCTTCGCCGGAGAAACGCATCTGCGCCCACCGTTGGGGGCAGGTGGCAGCAGCACACCCCGCACGGAACGCGCAAGGCGAATTCGACCGTCACTTCTTCGGTGTAAAAGATGCACGTGGACAACGCTGCCCGGACCGAGTGAAGATGACGAACGGACAGGGGCCGATACTTCCATGCCCGCCAGGCGCACCATTCCACTGCTTCGACAACTGTTCTTCCTCCGGCAACCGTCACACCACACCCGCCGCATCAACGCCGCGGTGCCTCCCGCCGTCGCACCACCGAAGCCGCGCCGTACGGGTCGACAGGTGCTCACTCAAGTCCACCAAGCCAGGTACCGCGTGTTCCGATATCGAGGCCGAGCGGCAGCGCTTCGGGGCTGTGCCCACTCTTGCGCGTCGGCTCTTCTTCTCTTCCGGGGTCCGACGGTGTCGCCTTGACAGGGCGGATGCCCGGCTGGTGCCCCCACTCCGTGCACGTCGTGAGCGAAGGAGTACCCATGCTCTCAGCGGACAAGAACCGCATCCTTTCCCAGGTTCAACGCGGTACGCGAATGGGTGAACTGCTGCGCAGATATTGGCATCCGGTGGCGCCGGTCCTGGAGCTGACCCAGCGTCGCGTCAAACCCGTACGGCTGCTGGGCGAGGACCTCGTCCTGTTCCGCAAGCCGGACGGCAGCCACGGCCTGATTTCCCGGCGCTGCCCGCACCGGGGCACCGACCTCGGTATCGGCTGGGTGGACGGTGACGTGATGCGGTGCGCATACCACGGGTGGGGATTCGACTCCGAAGGCCGTTGCACGAGCCAGCCGTTCGAGGAGACGGGCCCGTCCGGCGGATTCCGCGGCAAAGTCGGCGTCACCGCGTACCCCACCACCACGCTCGGCGGGCTGATCTGGGCCTATCTCGGCCCCGCCCCCGCGCCGCTGCTGCCCGACTTCGAGCCGTTCACCTGGGAGCACGGCTTCGTCGAGATCATCATGACGGAACTCCCGTGCAACTGGTTCCAGTGCCACGAGAACAGCATGGACCCCGTCCATTTCGAGTGGCTGCACCAGAACGGGAACGCCGTACGCAGCGACCCGGAATCCCCCACGTATGTACCCCGGCACCTGTCGATCGACTTCCTGGAATTCGAGCACGGTTTCGTCAACGGGCGGGTGGTGGAAGTCCCCGAAGTCCGCCCGACAGGTTCCTACTCGAGCACGAACGACGTGACCGACGGCGGGATCCTCAGCCTGTGGCCCTACACCCTCGCTTCCGGGAACACCATCGAGTTCCGGGTGCCGGTGGACGAACGGCGCACCCTCAATTTCACCTGGCAGTACTCCGTGCTCCCCGACGACGTACCGCCCGGCCGGCAGGATCCCGGCGCGATTCCGTACTGGTACGGCCCGCTCACCGACCCGGCGACCGGTGACATCATCACGTCGCACACCGGGAACCAGGATTTCGCCGCGTGGATCGGACAGGGAACGTTCGCGGACCGGACCGTCGAGCAGCTGGGGCGCGGCGACAAAGGCATCACCCTGCTACGGCGGAGGTACTTCGAAGCGATGCGGAAAGTGGCGCAGGGGGAGGACCCGCCGGGCACGGTGCGCGACCCCGCGGCCAATGTCAGCATTCAACTGCCCCTCCTCGGCAAGGCCCGCTACACACAAGGGGTACCGCGCGAGGTTTTCGAGAAGAAACTCGCTGCCCGCAAGAAGAACGGGCTCCTCGGGATCGGCGGATTCTGGACGGTGCAGGCCGGGCGGCCGAGCCACCTCCAGAAGGAGTACGACGAGATCGCGGGCGTCGTACGGAAGGCACCTGCCGGCAGCGTGTGACGCCTTTCGCGCAGGCGTCACTCATACGGACCATTCAGCTGCCCGAGTCACTCACCCGGATCATTCACCACAGTGACTCGGCCGGCGAAAGGGCACCCTCACTACCCGGGCTGAGCGGCCGTCGGAGGAGATGATGACAGCGAGGATCCCAACAGGCTGGTGCATGGCTGTATCGCCGTGGTCTCTCCGTCGGCGCGACTCATGGGGGGTTCGAACGACACGCCCCGTCGGGGAGTTGATTGATGTGAGTTCATCGGGCTGTCCGGAACCACTGACGCCGCTTCGAGGCCGCTCCGCGTCACGTGTCTCCGGAGAGCGGCATCATGAGAGGACGGAGATGAATGCGGAGGCACTGCGGTTGCTCCTCACGGAGCGGCGAGCCTCAGTAGCGCCGGAATCCCATGGCCTCACGCGGCCCAGGGGAAAGGGCCGACGTGCCCCCGGTCTCGCCCAGCACCAGGTCGATCTCCTGCTCAACCGGGGCTGGGGGACCTATCAGCGTCTGGAGTCCGGCAAGTACCGGAATCCGCCCGTGGACTTTCTGCGGGACCTCGCCCTGCTGCTGCGGCTTTCCGAGGTGGAATGGGTGGCCCTGTGCCGCTACGCCGGCATCGGCGACCCGCCCAGGCCCCTCACGCCGCAGTCCGGGCAGGAGGTGCCCCAGGTGTGGCAGGAGGCTGTCGCCGGAATGACCCACGCCGCCTGTGTCATTGACGCGTCATGGAACATTCTTGCCCATAATCAGCCCTTCACCGATATTTTTCCGTACGGGAAACGCCCCACCAATACGATGCAGTGGATGCTCTTCGACGGTCGGCCCCTGCTCACCGACTGGGCCACCACCTGGGCACCGCACCTCCTGCCCCTCCTGCGGGCCGATCTGGCCGCCCGCCCCGACGACAACACGCTGCGCCGGTTCGAGGCGGCCGTACTGACGGATCCCTGCGCGGCACCGCTCTACGAGACCGCCGGTGTGGCCGTCCACCCGGACGAGGACAGGCGTCCGCTGCAGCATGCGCGGAGCGGTCCGGGCTGGGTCAAGATGTGCATGGCGCAGCCCACCACCTCACCCGGCACCCGCCTCATCATCCTGATCTTCACACCCTGCGCGGGAGGTCCGGCCCGTCCGGCGAGTGGCGTCTGCGACTCGGCCACGTCGGTGGCCGGACGGATAGCCAGGCCGCCGTGTTGCGACAGCCGGCCCCCGCGTGACGCGCCGGCCCGAGCCGCGGAGAATCTCCGCGCGATACTCTCCGCCCACCGCTGAACCGTCGTTGCGGGCCACCGCTCCCGTGGTGGCTGTCCGTCTCCCCTCCGTACCAGGGATCGAGTCGATGTCTGCTGCCCCGGAAGTGTCCGCCGCCCCGGACGGCCGTGCCCCACGGCGTCTGCTCTCCAGTTACCGGGACCTGATGGCGGTCCCGGGCTTCTGGAGGAACGCGCTCGTCGGAATGATCTCCAAACTCCCGCCCAGCATGGTCACGTTGAGCCTGCTGCTGTTGGTCGGCCGGGACTACTCGTACGGCACCGCGGGCCTGATGGTGAGCGGTTCGGCGATCGGGCAGGGGGTGACGGCGCCGCTGCGCGGACGGCTGATCGACCGGTACGCGCCACGTCCGGTCCTGCTGGGCTGCCTGACCGCCTATCTGACGGTGACCGCGCTGCTGCTGTTCATGGTGCGGAACGGGGGGCCCGTGCCGGTGATCCTGATCACAGCGGTCGCTTTGGGGGCCACTGCCCCGCCGGTCGCGGTCATGATGCGCTCGGTGTGGTATTCGGTGGGCGAGGGGGCGACGCTGACGACGGCCATGGCCCTGGATTCGTCCATGATGGGTGCCGCGCTGATCACCGGCCCGGTGCTGGCCGGCTGGCTGAGCCTGTCGGTGTCGCCCCTCGCCCCGTTCTTCGTCACCGCGACGCTGACGGCGCTTTCGGTCCTCCTCCTGCTGGTGGACGCCACGGCCGCGCCGCGCTCCGCCGCCGACGCCAGGAGGCACTGGCTGGGGCCGCTGGCCTCACCCCCTTTGCGGCGGCTGCTGGCCGCGAGCGGACTGTTCGTGACCGCCGTGACCGCCGTCGACGTACTCCTGCCGCTGTATGCCAAGGAGCACGACGCCGGCGCGTACACCGGTCTCTACCTCGGCGCACTGTCCGTCGGCAGCGTGGTGGGGAGCTTCGGTCTGGGGGCCGTACCCGACCTGCTGGCCCGTGGACCGAAGGCATTCGTCCTCCTGATCGTCTTCGTCCTCGGTACGGGAGTGCTGTGCCTGGGCACGCGGCTGTCCCCGGAGATGGTGCTGCTGCTCTGCCCGGTGGCCGGGCTGGCCATCGGTTCCACGTTCGGGACGCTGCGGACGATCGGCGGCGATCTCGCGCCGCCCGGCCGGATGACCGAGACGATGTCCTGGCTCAGCAGCCTCGATCTGGCCGGGGGTGCGGTCGGCGCCGCGGTCTTCGCGCATTTCGCAGCCGTCCGGGGAAGCGGGACGGCACTGCTCGTGGTGCCCGCGGTGGCTCTGCTGGCCGCGGTGTTCGGCTGGGGCGCGCGGACGCGTGCGGAGCCGCTGACGGCCGACGCGAACGGCTCCGGTGCCACGCGCGGCTGATGGCGCAGCTCCGGTGTCCGCGGGGTGGGCCACGGGGCGCCGGCGGTGTGTTCGTGCGTGCGCGCCGCGAACTCCCCGACCTCATGAACGGCTGCAGAAAAACCGTCCTCCACTGACCCGATAAATGGGACTAATAAGGTGGAGAAAGGCGGGGAATGATAAATACAGAGGATTCTGTTTTATCGCTCTCCAGGAAACCTGTGCGCGGGCGCGGTAGGTGCGTCGGTAACAGCGCGGACCCGTTCGCACCGTCGGACGGCATCAGCGGCATCCCGTCCTCGCCTCCCACACCTGCCACCCGGAAGAAACCGCGTGCGGTGCGCCTCGGCCCGATGCGGCTCGCCACCTGCTGCCTCACAGCCCGCTGCGCACGCCCGCCCGGGCGCGGCGACCGCCGGATGATTTAACGAGCGTTCCACTGCCCCGCGGAGCTTGCACGCCCGGGGCTCCGGTGTCTTGTCATCGCTGTTCGAAACGACGGAGGTTGACTCCCCATGTCCAGCATCGTCGTCCTCAACCCGGTGAAGTTCGGCCTCCATTACAAACGGGCGGTCAAGGCCAGAGGACACCGGCTCATTTCACTCTACTCCTTCAACGAGGAGTTGCTGGAAGAACGCTGGCCCCGCCATGCCGATGGTGACGATGTCTCCCTCTACAGCCGGGACCTCGATGGGATGCTGAATGAACTGGAGCCGTACCGGGACGACATCCGCGCGGTGCTCTCCGGCAGCGATGCGTCCGTCGACCTCGCCGACCGTCTGGCCCACACGCTCCGCCTCCCCGGCAACTGCGTGGAACTGGCCCATGCCAGGAACCACAAGGACGCGATGCGCCGGGTGGCCGGACAGGCGGGGCTGCGCATCCCCCGGTACCGGTTGGTCACATCGATCGCGGACATCCCCGAAGCCGCGCACGAGGTCGGCTTCCCCGCCATCGTGAAACACACCTATGGGGGCGGGTCCCACGGCGCCGTGCTGCTTGCCGACGACGCGGCGCTGGCCGGCCTGGACCGCCTGGTGAAGTTCGACCACTTCCGTGAGCCGGTCCACAAGTGGCTGGTGGAACAGTACATCCGCGGCCGGGAGATCGCGGTGAACACCATGAGTTACGACGGGCAGCACCAGATCATCGACATGTGGTTCTACTCCCAGCCCGACGACTCGGACTACGACTTCCCCTACTGGAACAACGTCCAGATCAACCGCGAGGACCCGGACTGGGACCGGGTGGCCGCCTTTACGCACGAGGTTCTGGATGTCTTCGGCGTACGTATCGGCCCCGGGCACACCGAGGTGAAGTGCAACGCGGACGGCGTATACCTGATCGAGGTCGCCGCACGCCTGGCCGGCGGTCCCGTCACGGAGATGTGGCTGGCGCACAGCGACTTCAACCCCTACTACGCCGATATCGACTGCCGTACCGCCCGGCGCCCGGAAGCGCTGGGGCAGCACATCGCGTTCGACGCGGCCTTCGGCGCGATCGCCGTTCGCAACGAGGGCGCCCCGGGAGTCCTGCGGGAGATCAAAGGGCTGGACGCGTTCTCCGCGGGCCCGGGTGTCGAAAAGGTACTGGTCGCCTATGCCCCCGGTGACTGGGTCCCCACCACGGACAGTACGACCAATATCCCGCTGGGCGCGTGGGTGTCCGGTGACACCGTGGCCCAAGTCCGTGAGCGAATGCACCGCTTGCGCGATCTCGTACAACTCGATATCGACCGGGAAGCGGGCGGGCCTTCTGATGCTTGACTTCCGCAGCGACATCCTCACCAGGCCCCGCCCCGGGGTGACCGCGAGCAACCAGGTTGCTCCGCGGTGGTGCGCCCTGCTCACGCTGCTCGGCCTGCGGAAGACACCCCCGCGGGAAAGAGCGACGTACGGACACGAACGGAAAGGGAAAGGCCGATGACGTCGGCCAAGACGCTGGTCGTCCTGTCCGGCGGCATCGACTCCGTCGTGCTCGCCCACGCCTGCAAGGCCGAGGGAAGAGAAGTATCCGCCATCGCGATCGACTACGGCCAGCGCCACCGCAAGGAACTGGAGTACGCGGGACGGGCCGCCGGAAAGCTGAACATCGACCTGACCGTCGCCGATCTCGGCGGCTATTCCCGGCTGATGCGTGGCTTCTCCCTGACGGACGCCGACGTCACGGTTCCCGACGAGCATTACACCCGTACCGGAAGCGTCAATGTCGTCCCGAACCGCAACCCGGTCTTCATGACGGTCGCCTACGCCCATGCCGTACTGGCCGGAGCGCAGGAAATGTGTCTCGGGTTCCTCGCCGAGGACGCGGCCACCGCGCCGGACACCTCGCCCGCGTTTCTGACGGCGTTCAACGCGATGGAAGCCCGAGCCCTGGAAGGGCTCGCCGATCCACCACCCCGTGTGACCGCCCCGCTGCTCACCCTGCGCAAGGCCGATGTTCTGCGCCTGGGCACGGAGCTCGGCGTCGACTGGCGCGAGACCTGGACGTGCTTCAAGGGCGAGCGGTTCCACTGCGGAAGCTGCGCGTCCTGCCACGACCGCCGCAACGCGTTCGCCGAAGCGGACCTCACCGACCCGACCCGGTATCAGAGGTGAACTCCGCTTCCGGCGAACCGAGAAGACCAGGAGAAGCCGAGCCCATGCCGGCCGAAACGGCCTGACGAATATCGAGAGACCAGAACGGACGGAGCTGCACCCATGTATGCGATCACCAAGGAATTTCACTTCTCCGCAAGCCACCAGCTCGGCGCCCTGCCGGCCGGACACCAGTGCGCCAGAACGCACGGCCACAACTACCTGGTGGTTCTCGAACTCCGCTGCGACGACACGGAACTCACCGAGCCCGGTTTCGTACGCGACTACGGGGAACTCGACGAGTTCAAGCACTGGCTCGACGCGACCTTCGACCATCGACACCTCAACGACGCCGTCCCCGGAATGAACCCCTCCGCAGAGAATCTGGCCTGGTGGGTCTATCACCAGTGGGTCGAACGGCTGCCGGAACTGAGCTGTGTACGGGTATCGGAAACGCCCCGGACCTGGGCCACCTACCGTGGGAAGTAAGAACGGTGCGATGAGCCGGCAGGAGACAACACGCGGCCGGAAGATCGTCGTCAATGAAATCTTCGGCCCGACGATTCAGGGCGAGGGCCCCTCCATGGGGCGCATCTGTTCCTTCGTCCGGCTCGGCGGCTGCAATCTGACCTGTACCTGGTGCGATACGCCGTACACCTGGGACTGGACCGGGCAGAGCAACGAGGGCACGGCGTACGATCCGAAGGCCGAATTGCACGCGATGCACGTCGTCGATGTGGCGGACCGGCTCAGGGCCATGGATGTCCGGCTGGTCGTCATCTCCGGTGGTGAACCACTCCAGCAGCAGCAGACCGTGACGCTCCTGTGCCACATGCTGAAGGAGAGTGGGGTATCCGTCGAGATCGAAACCAACGGGACCATCGCGCCATCGCCCGCATTGACGGCGACGCAAGCCCGCTTCAACGTCTCGCCCAAATTGCGGCACAGCGGCATGGGGCCGGAACGGACGGTGGTACCGGTCGCGTTGCGGGCCCTGAACGCCACCGGTGGCGCGGCTTTCAAGTTCGTCTGCCGTGGCCCGGCTGATCTCGAAGAGGTCGACGCCATTGTCGCGCGCCACGGCCTGGAATCCGTCTGGATCATGCCGGAGGGACAGAACCAGGAGACGCTGACCCGCCATATGTCGTCGCTCGCCGACGCCGTCGTCGCCCGGCGGTGGAACATGTCGACCCGTATCCATGTGCAGGCGTGGGGGAACCGCAGGGGTGTGTGATGGTGAAAGCCGCCTGGGAAAGGCAGGAAGCGGTCGACGTATCCGTCGACGCCGCCCGGCTCGAAGAGCTGGCCCGGCAGATTCTGATCGAAATCGGGGAGGACCCCACCCGCGAAGGACTCCGCGAGACTCCGCGACGTTATGCCAAATGGTGGAAGGAGTTCGTGGAGTACGACGCCGGAAAGGTGGATACCCTGTTCGAGAGCAGTACCCTGGGCCAGACGGTCATGGTCTCGGGCATGACCGTCTGGTCGTTGTGCGAACACCACTTGCTTCCGTTCAGCTGTGACCTGACTGTGGCCTACAAGTCCGGCGGGGTACTGCTCGGACTCTCGAAGTTCGCCCGTATCGCGCACAAGCACGCACACAAATTGCAGGTACAGGAACGACTCGTGGTCGACATCGCAGACGAGATCTCCGACATCACCGGGACGAATGACTTGGCCGTGATGGGGCGGGGTGAACATCTCTGCATGACCATGCGCGGTATCCGTACGCCTTCGACGATGTCGTCATCCATTTTCCGTGGGGTGTTCGACCAGTCGGAGCGTGCCCGGGCGGAACTCTTCGCCCAGCTCGGGGTGAAGTAACCGCGGTCGGTCGCGGGGCGATGGCCGGGGGCGCGGTCCCCGCGCGTACGGGGCGGCCTCCTGTGGCCGCCGACGCCTGGCCGGCTCGGGGGCGGGCGGCCCAGCGCGGCCCGTACTCCGTCGGGCAGGTGGCTGTTCATGCCGCGGCAGCTGGGCCCAACCGCCTCGGTGAGGTCCTCTGCGCCGGCCTCGGGCCAACCGTCAGCGACCAGTTCGGCAATGAGGTTCCCGGACGAGAGAAACACGTAACATCCCGTGCGGTCGGCGGAGCGGGTTCGGCGGGGCGCGGGTGGGTGCGTGTGTTGCCGCGTTGTACGACGGTCGCCTGTAGTTCATCTTACCCAAGGGCGGCAAGACCCGGATTGCGGATATGCCCCAGTCGGTTTCTTCCGAACTGGCCGAGCACTTCGCAGAGCATCCTGCCCCTTCGAAATCGAGTTGCCCTGGGGAGGGCCCCCAGCCCGAGCGGGAGGCGAAGACGTTCCCCCTGATGTTGACCACGACTTACGGTAACGCTGTACGCGCCAACATCTTCAACGTCGAGGTCTGGAAGCAACTCTGGCTGCGGCCGGTGTCATCCCCACGCGGGAAAGGGCGGACGGTGGCAGTTTTCCCGGAAGGACGGCTTCCACGTCCTTCGGCATACCTATGCCTCGATTGTTCTCGAAGCCGGCGAGTCCGTGGTCACGCTGGCACGTTGGCTCGGTCATTCGAGCCCTACCATCACGCTGAGCCATTACGCCCACTTCATGCCCGAGGCCGGAGGCAAGGGGCGCAAGCCCGTTGATGTGTTACTCGACCAAGTGGCCGTAGCTGCGTAGTCGACCAGACGGCTTCGCTTCAATGGGGCCATCAAGACAAGAGCGGGTGCAGCTTTCGCTGCACCCGCTCCCTCATGCTGTCCTTCCGGTTCGGTCATCACTCTTGGTGACGTAGGGCGCTCGTCGCCGGGCTGGATGTGATCTGGTGAGTGGCGATCCACGGCTGTCCCGGCCGGAGGCCGGCCGAGCTCATTCTCCCTGGATTCTCCCCAGCGGCCTGAAGGGGGCGCGCCGCGCGCACCCTGCTGCGGCGTTCGACCCGCAGCGCGCTTGTGCTGACGCCGATTACTCAGAGCCAATCCCGGCGCTTGAAGATGACGTACAAACCAGTACATACGACTGCCATCAGGACGATAGCGAAGGGGTAGCCGAGCACCCAGTGCAACTCCGGCATGTGATCGAAGTTCATGCCGTAGATGGTGCCGACCAGGGTGGGGGCGAAGAGGATGGCCGCCCACGAAGAGATCTTCTTGATCTCCTCGTTCTGTTCGAAGCCGGCTTCCGCGAGGGCCCGCATCTCGGCGTTCTGTTGTTGGTTCACCAGGGTGGCGTTGACGGTGAGGATGTCCTGGAGGGCCTGGCGGAAGCCGTCGACGCGTTCGGTGGTGTGGGTGGCGTGGTCGGCGACGTCGCGGAGGTAGCGGCGGAGTTCTTCGTCGATGCCGTATTTCTCGAAGCCGGCGGTGAGGCTTTCCAGCATGCCGTTCAGCGGGCGGGTGGCGCGCTGGAATTCCACGACCTCGCGGGAGAGCTCGTAGATACGGCGGGAGACCCGCGGGTCGCCGCCGAAGACCTCCGTCTCGATCTCGTCGATGTCGTTCTGGACACCGTCGACCACCGGCGCGAAATCGTCCACGACCGCGTCGAGGATCGCGTACAGGACCGCCTCGGGGCCGCGCTTGAGCAGTTCCGGGGTGGCCTCCATGCGGCGGCGCACGGAAGGCAGGTCGGGGGCGCCGCCGTGGCGTACGGTGATGACGAAATCGGAGCCCACGAAGACGTGCAGCTCACCGAAGTCGACCTCTTCGGGATCGTCGAGGTAACGGGCGGCGCGCAGGACGACGAAGAGCGTCTCGCCGTAACGCTCCAGTTTCGGCCGTTGATGGGCCTCCAGCGCGTCTTCGACCGCCAGCGGGTGAAGGTCGAATTCCGAGGCGAGGGTGACCAATTCGGAGGACGACGGCCGGTGCAGACCGATCCAGGCCATGGAACCGGCAGTGGTGCGCAGGTTACGGAAGGTGTCGGCGAGAGTTTCGTGGGTACTGAGGCGATAGCCGTCGCGGTAAAGCGTGGCGTTGATGACACTGCCGGCGGATGCGGAACCGGTATCCGGAGCCGGAGCGTCCGGTGCGGCGTCGGCCGGCGGGGTGGCGGACGTGGTCCGCTTCTTCGCGGGCTTGCGCAGACCGCGCAGGGCGCGCAGCCCGCGGCCGGGAGGATCAGTGCTCATGGCGGAACCGACCTCCGTGACAGATGGGGTGAACAGGAACACGAGAACTCGACGCAGGATATATGCCTAGGGTGACGGCACTGCTCAGTGGCCATGGTGCAGGATGGAGGGAGCAAGTGACGCCATCCGTGTGTCGCACCCGAAGACGTATATGCGGGTATCCCTACAATTGCGCGATGCAGATACCGAAGTTGTTCAGTGCCCCTCCGGGAGAGGTGATTCGGTGAACCGGCCCGACGCCACCGACGAACAGTGGGAAGGGCTCGCCGAGGTCGTTCCCCTTCGCAGCGGCAGTGAATGGCCTTCATGGCCCGACCACCGTGCCCTGCCCGAGGAGGAACCGGGCGAGGAGATGCGGCGGTTCGTCGTCATCCGGGTGCAGACCTTCGCCGACGCGCGCGAGGTCGCCGAGTACCTGATGGCGCAGATCCCGGTCCTGCTCGACCTCAGCAGCGCCGACGCCGACGTGGCCAAACGCATCCTGGACTTCTCCAGCGGAGTCGTCTTCGGGCTCGCCAGCGGCATGCACCGGGTCGACACCAACGTCTTCCTGCTGACGCCCGTCGGTACCGAGGTTGCCGAGCCGCCGGCCGGTGCCGTACCCCGATCGTAGGAAGGCGTCCCAGCCGTAACGGTTTTGCGTGCGCCGGTTGCCTAGCGTCCTCCTATGGACACGGAAAGTGTGCGTCCGGCGGTCACCGAATTACGTCTGTCCGCCTTCAAGTCGCATCGCGGTGCGACCGTCCCGCTGGGCCCGCTGACGCTGCTGACCGGCCCCAGCGGCAGCGGCAAGTCCAGCGTGCTCCAGGCGTACGAGATCCTCGCGCGGCTCGGCAGCGGCGCCCGGCTCGGCTGGGCCGTGGGGGTGGCCCCCGGCGGCGCGGTCGGCTGCGTACCGGCGTGGGCGCGCCCCGACGAGCAGGGAAGACGCGGGTTCCGTATCGGCTGCACGGTCGACGGGCCGGTCGGCCCCGTCCGGCTCGATGTCGCCGTACAGGCCGAGCCGGAGCTGCGCATCGTCGGCGAGCGGCTGACCGGCGGCGGCGAGACCCTCCTGTCCACGGCATTGACGGACCCTGCCCGGCGCGCGGTCCAGGCCGCCTGGTACACGGCCGGGTCGACGCCGGTGACGCGCGCGCCGCTGCCCGACGACCGGCTCGGTACGGCACTGCTGCCGTTGCGTGTCGCGGGCAAGACGGCGGGGCAGCAGCTGGTGCTGGCGGCGGCTGAGCAGGTGGTGGTGGCGCTCCGGTCGGTGTTCGCGTGCGATCCACGACCGGAGGTGATGCGCGGGGCCGGGCCTGGGGGTGGGGGCGGCGCAAGTGCGGGGGGTGGGGAAGCGGGGGG